>JAFDER010000285.1 GCA_019310245.1 Deltaproteobacteria bacterium | reverse complement strand
ACGGACGAGAGGAGCGCCACCATCTCCAGGATGGTCGGAGACCTCTGGGGAACCGAGCACACGCAGGTCGCGCCCGAGCTGACCGCCCAGTGGACCACCGAGACCCGGGTGGCGGTCAGGTGGACGCACCAGGGCTGGGAGCCCGTCGAGAAGGAGGGCAAGGAGGAGGAGGAGGAGGAGAAGACGACGTGGGACAGGTCGGGGCTCCTCGGTCACGTCACGTCGTCGTCCGTGACCCAGGAGATCGTGAGCGAGAAGGTCGAGGGCACGGACGGCCAGAAGGAGGACGAGGCGAAAAAGAAGAAGAAGAAGAAGCCGGCCGCCGTCGACTGGAAGACCGACCCGGACAAGAGGCACTACGAGGTCACGAGGACGCACCACAGAGCCGCGCTCATGATGGACGGAACGAGCGCGGAAGTGGACCTCGACGTGAACTACCGGAAGAAGGGACTCCTGTGGTTCTCGACGTACGGCGTCGGCTTCCGGTCGGTCTACACGGTCCGCAACCCTACCGGACACGAGATCGACGTCACCATGAGGTTCGCGTACCCCGCCGCGAATGCGATCTACGACAACATGAAGGTCACGGTGGCGGGCAACGAGAGGGGGCGCGTCTCGGCCGAGACGGAGAGCATGGTGGCCCACTTCCCCGTGGCGCCCGGGGCGACCCAGGAGGTGGCATTCGGCTACCACTCGAGGGGGATGGACCAGTGGAACTACAGCTTCGGTCCGGACGTGAAGATGGTGCGCAACTTCGACCTCGTCATGCGAACGGACTTCGACGACTACGACTTCCCCAGGGGATCGATCAGCCCGGACACGAAGACGCCGCTCGAGGACGGGTCGGGCTGGGAGCTCGGGTGGGACAAGGAATCGGTGGTGAGCGGGAAGAGCATCGGGATGATCATGCCCGAGAGGATCAATCCTGGGCCCCTGGCCCAGGGGATGACCCTCCACGCCCCTGTCTCATTGTTCTTCTTCTTCTTCGTCATGTTCGTCCTGCAGATGCACCGCTCCATCAAGATGCACCCCATGAACTACTTCTTCATCGCGGCCGGGTTCTTCGCGTTCAACCTCCTGTTCTCGTACCTCGTGGATCACCTGGACGTCTTCCTCGCCTTCGGCATCGCGGCGGCCGTCTCGCTGCTCCTGGTCACGTCCTACCTCAGGCTCGTGGTCGGACTGCGGTTCGCGTTCCTGGAAGCAGGGATCAGCCAGGTGATCTACCAGGCGCTGTTCGGGCTCGCGCACTTCATGGACGGGTACACCGGCCTGACGATCACGGTCGGGGCGATCATCACGCTGGCCATCGTGATGCAGATCACCGGCAGGACCGACTGGGCGAGGGTGTTCCGCGGCAGGCAGCAGGTCGCCCTGGACGCCCCAGCCCAGGCCGAATAGATGCCGCTAGACGACCAGGGTGAACGTGGAACCCTCGGGCCCCGTCTCCAGCGTCACCTCGCCTCCGCGCGTCTCGGCGACCGCCTTGACGATCGCCAGGCCGATGCCCGTTCCGCCGCTGTCGCGCTCGGTGGTGAAGAACCTGTCGAAGATGAGCGAACGGTTCTTCTCTCTCACGCCAGGGCCGCGGTCGGTGACCGAGATGGCCGCCCTGCCGCTGTCGGAGCGCACGACGAGATCGATCGGCTTGCCGCCGCCGTGACGCAGGGCGTTGTCGAGGAGGTTGCGAACGGCGGACTCGAGGTGGTCCGGGTTCATCTGGATGGATTCCGGCGCCCCGGACGCGTCGAGCACGACCTGGTCACCGTAGGAGACGGCGATGTTCGCGAGGAAGGTGGCAAGCCGTATCTCCCCTGCCTCCTCGGGGGAGCTCTGGATCCGCGCCAGCTCGAGCAGCCGCGTGACGAGCCTCTCCATCCTCGAGGCGTCGGACTCGATGTTCGCGAGGAAACGCTCCCTCTGGGCCGCGGGCATCTGATCCAGCTCCTCGCGCAGGAGCTCCGCCGCACCGCGAATGGCGGTGATCGGGGATTTCAGCTCATGGCTCACGTTCGCCGCGAACTCGGCGATGTACTCCGCCTTTCCAGAGAGCTGCGCCGTCATCGTGGAGAGCGCCTCGCCGAGCACGTGGACCTCGGAAGGTGCGAACCCCTCGGGCTCGAGCCCCGCCGAGGAGCCGCCCCGGGACACGGACTCGGCCGCTCTCGTGATCTGCCTCAGAGGCTTCGAGATCGCCCGCGCCATGAACAGGCTCAGGAGCGAGGCGAGCAGGAAGCTCGTGACGAGACCGAGCAGCAGGGGCCTGCGGTACAGCCAGGCAACCTTGTAGGGAGCCATGGACGTGCGCGACATCCACACGACGCCCACGACCTCGCCCGCGGAGAAGACCGGGGTGGCGGTGAAGACCCTGGTGTCGCCCCCGCGGCTGATGCTCTCGATGGGCGGAGTGGGGCTGTCACTCACCCTCCTGCGGGCCGTGGACGCGTACGTGCCCTCGAGGGCCTTCTCCACCTCGGGCAGGTGATCGAAGCAGGCGCCGAGCCACGTTCCCGTGGCGGCCACGACGCAGCCCTTCCCGTCCAGCACGCGGGCGCTCGAGAGGTTGAAGAGCTTGGAGCGCTGGAGCACCGGCATGACCCGCTCGCCTGCCCGCCACTTGGGGCCGTCCCGCTCCTGCGCATACCTCGTGGGATCGTCGAGCGGCGGCAGGACCTTGGCACCCAGGTTGAGCCTGGGATCGATGGGGGCGTAGCGCTCGTCCCTGGCGGAGGGAGGCTTCACGTCGGCGGCCTGCTCCGGCTCCGTGCCGAGCTCCTCGAGCCAGCGGTCGCGCCACGCCTCGCCGATGAGCACGGACTGCGCGATGAGGCTCATCTCGGTCTGCCTCACGAGATGAGTCTGGAACACCTGCAGGACGAGAACGCCGAGGATCGGCGCCACGAACACGATGATGCTCACGCCGGCGAGCAGCCAGCTCACGCTGGGGCCGCGCCAGCCGGCGCGCCTCCGTGCCGCCCTCGCCATCCGCGTCTACACCCTCATCCGGTAGCCGAGACCGTGGACCGTTTCGATGGGATCGTCGGCGCCTGCGTCCCCGAGCTTCTTGCGGATCCTGCGGATGTGGCTGTCGATGGTCCTCTCGGTGACGTGGTGGTCGTGGCCGTACGCGCGGTCCACGAGCTCGACGCGGGTGTAGACCTTGCCGGGCATGGCAAGGAGCGTCCTGAGCACGGCGAACTCCGTGACCGTGAGATCCACCTCGCTCCCGTCCCAGCGGCACCTGTGCCTCTCCACGTCGAGCTCGAGCCTGCCGAGCGAGAGCACCGAATCGTCACCATCCCTCGTCCTCGATGTGCGCCTGAGCACGGCCCCGACCCTCGCGACCAGCTCCCTCGGGCTGAAGGGCTTCGTCACGTAGTCGTCAGCACCCAGCTCGAGCCCGAGGACGCGGTCCACCTCCTCGTCGCGGCTCGTCAGGAAGATGACCGGCACGTCGCCCTTCGCCGCGACCTGGCGGCAGACCTGGAGTCCGTCCTCGCCGGGCATGATGATGTCGAGCACGACGAGGTCGACGGCCTTGTCCTCGATCACGCCGAGCGCCTCGGCGCCATCCGCCGCCTCGAGGACGCGGTACCCCGCCTTCTCGAGCGCATAGCGCACCACTTCCCGGATGTGGCCGTCGTCGTCCGCTATGAGGATGTTCGCCACCGCCGGCGAGTGTATCCCGCAGCACGTCGGTCAGCAACATTTGCGCACACAAGGAGGAATCCATGTTCAAGAGAATAGCCGCCATCGTACTCATCTTCTTCGGCTGCACGATCGCCTGGGCGATCCTGGGATCCACCGTGCTGTTCAGGACGAACGTCGGCGACAAGGAGACCAAGGAGAAGGTGCGCCTGCTCTGGGGCGAGGAGCACCGGCAGCCCGCCCCCCGCGTCACGTACACCATCCAGCGTGCCGTGAATGAGAGCTACACCGAGTGCAATCCGGACTGCGTGGAGAAGAAGAAGACCGTGATGATCGACGAGCCCGTGCTGGTGCCGCTGGAGAGCTCGGACATCGACGTCGACCTCCGGTACGAGCCGAGGCGCAAGGGCCTGTTCTGGTACTCGACCTACAACGTGGGGTTCGAGGCCGGCTACAAGTTCAAGAACACGACGGACGAGACGCGCACGTTCGACGTGGTGTTCCACTTCCCGAGCGGGGAGGCGCAGTACGACGACTTCTCCTGTGCGGGCAAGGACGGGGAGATCGACTACACGAACCAGCAGGGGTTCATCACGTTCGACGTGGAGCTCGAGCCCGGCAGGAGCTTCCCGTTCTCCATCTCGTACGGCTCGCGCGGGATCGACTCGTGGCGCTACTTCCTCGACAGCGGAGGCAACATGGCGTACGGGAACGTCTCCGGCCAGGTGAGCGAGGTGAGGAACTTCACGCTCAGCATGACCACCGACTTCGACGCCATCGACTTTCCCACGGGCAGCATGAGCCCGGGCAGCAAGAAGAAGACCCCGGGGGGCTGGGAGGTCACGTGGCACTACCGCAAGCTCATCAGCGGGCTCAACATCGGCATGGCCATGCCCGAGAAGCTGAACCCGGGGCCGCTCTCGAGCCGAATCACCTTCTTCGCGCCGGTCTCGCTCCTGTTCTTCTTCTTCCTCCTGTTCATCATCACGATCATGAGGAAGGTGGACCTGCACCCGATGCACTTCTTCTTCCTGGGTGCGAGCTTCTTCGCGTTCCACCTGCTGTTCGCCTACCTCGTGGACCACGTCTCCGTGCACGCGGCGTTCGCCGCCTCCGCGATCACGTCCATCGTGCTCGTGATCTCGTACATCCGCATCGTTGCGGGCTGGCGCTTCGCCCTCGTGGAAACGGGCGTGCTCCAGCTCATGTACCTCGTGCTGTTCTCCTACACCCACTTCCTCAAGGGATACACGGGGCTCATCGTGACCGTGTTCTCGATCCTCACGCTCTTCGTCATCATGCAGTTCACCGCCAGGGTGAAGTGGAGCGAGGTGACTGCACCAAAGGAG
>JAFDER010000041.1 GCA_019310245.1 Deltaproteobacteria bacterium | reverse complement strand
GCGGGGGTCGTAGACCCACTGCTCCTCGGGCGGAGGCCCGGGTCTCAGCGGCGAGTCGGCCGGCAGCTTCTGCTTGGGATCGAGGTCCTGGTTGGGCTGAGGCGCAGGCGCGGCTTGCTGGGCGGGCGCCGGGCGGGGGGCCTGAGGCCCTGCCGGGACGGGCTGCGCTGCCGGCATGCCCAGCATCGTCCTGTTGGGCATGGCCTTGGTCGGCAGGGGGCCCGGGAGAGGCGTCTGCGAGGGGTGCAGCGGAGCCGGAGCCGGTCCGCGCGGCCGGGGCGCCGCCTGCCTGATGGGCTGGATCGGCCTGGCCTGTGGAGCGGGAGGCTGCACCGGAGCCGGCGCCGGGGCGGCCGGCTGGACCGGCTGCTGGCCGGGCGGGGGGCCCGGCGGCTTGGAAGCCTGCCTCGTCGACGGATCGTAGACCCACTGGTTCGACGGGTCCGTGGCCGGCAGGTCGTTCGGGTTCGGAGGTGTCGGGCCTCCGGGCTTGTATGGGTTGTTGGGCGCCAAGGTGCGATCCCCTCGTTCATTAGTCAGCCCGGGGGCGGTAAGCTTGGCTCCCGCCCCGCCTGGATGAGCCCATCATAGCGTTCCTGTCGCTCATTGACAACGCCGGCGGTCAGGGCATCCGCCTCTCGGACATGAACAGCTCGACGTACGGGTCCGTGTCGGTGAGCGATCCGGTGCACGATTCGGCTGCGGCCTTGCAGCCTCCCTGGCACTTTACGGCGATGGAGCACTCGCGGCAGGCCGGGCAGACGGCCTCCGTGAAGAAGCGCGTGCGCGAGGGCCTCGTGATCGCCCGGAAGCTCTCCTTGCCGAGGTTTCCCAGGATGGTCGGGCTGTGGTTGCACATCCGGACGTTTCCCAGGGGGTCGATCGTGTAGTACGCACCCTCGCTGCCGGCCGAGCAGAACCCGAAGGAGAGGTGCGGGTACTCGTCGTGGTCGAAGAAGCACGGAGGCATGGCGATCGAGCAGGAGGTGGGCAGGCGGTACTCCTGGCTCCATGCGTCGAGGTTCGACAGGGCCTCGCGCAGGACCGCGGGCTCGATGCTCAGCTCGGCCACGTGGCGCGCCCCCTCGCCTCCCGGGTTGAACCGGTTGAACATCATTCCGTCCACGCCCAGCGCGCAGCACAGCTCCACGACCGTCTTCAGATCGTGGATGTTCCTGCGCGTCGCCACGAACGCCACGACCACCAGCCCGTCGTACCGCTTGATCTTCGAGATCCCCTCGACGATCGTGTCGTAGACGTCCCGGCCCATCAGGTCGCGCACGACGTCCCGCTCGGTGGCCGGCAGCTGGATCTCGAAGAGCGTGACCCCCGCCTCGATGCTCTTTCTGATGAGATCCTCTTCCAGCAGCGTGCCGTTCGTGATCACGTTCAGGGACACTCCCTGCTTCTTGACGTGTCGCATGAGCTCGACGAGGTCGTCCCGGAGGTACGGTTCTCCTCCCGTCAGCGTGAGGATCCGGCAGCCCGTCTGATCCACGATCCGTTCGATGAGCCTCTTCATGCCCTCCGTGTCGAGCTTGCCGGCGGGGTAGGGCCTCTCGCACTTCCACACGTTGTAGCAGTAGGAGCACTTGAGGTTGCACTCCTGGACGACCTCCAGGATGATCGACTCCTCCGTCTTGCGCAGCAGGGAGTGGGCCGTGTCCTTGAGGAATTCGAGGATGGTGCGCCTACTTCGCCAGTGAGATGAGAATGTCCAGCGTCTGCACCATCGAGACGCGATCGTAGGTCCCGTGCGCGGCCTCGCACGCGTCCTTGCTGGTCTTCTGCAGGCAGGACACGCTCGTGGCGAGGATGCCGAGGCTCTCGGCGAACTTCTTGCCCGTCATCTTCTTGCCGCCGATGGACTGGAGCATGATCGTGAGGTTGCCTCGAGAGCTCTTCATCTGCCAGCCGAGCTTGGAGACCTTGTAGCAGGTCTTCCCCGAGTGCGACCGCTCGTGGTTGTACTGGACCTCGTCCAGGACGGTCGAGAGCGCGCTCCTCGTCGCCGCGTCGATGAGCCCCTTCGAGTGCAGGGTGGCGATCGCCTCGTCCACCTTGTCCGCGTCGTACGTGTTCTTCTTGCCGTCCACCAGCTTGAGCAGCTGCCTGACCTGCTTGTTGAGCACGGCCCACGCGGCTTGCTTGTTGAGCTTCTTGATCAGCTTGCCGTCCAGGGCCTGCCTCACGCCGATGAGCTTCTTCTCGGCCTTGGAGAGAGCCTTCTTGTTCTTCTTCTCGAGCTCGGCCTCCTCGATGTTCGCCTGGATCGATGCGAGGGTCTGGCGGTACACCGCGTCGGTGAGCTTGCCCTGCTCGTGGAGCTTCTCGAGAAGCTCGATCCTCTGCTCGATGACCTTCATGTGGTCGACCTCGAGCGCGGGATAGAAGTCGGGGTCTTGAGCGGGCATGTAGCAGGTCTTCTGGGGCTTGCCATTCGCGTCGGTCATGCTCACCGTTCCGACGACGAGCGCCGCCGCGGTCAGCACGACGACCTTGATCCACGAGCCTCCGCGGGGCACCTCGACGTGCCTGCGGCGCAGCAGCAGGAAGACGCCCAGGCCGAGGCCCGCCAGGACCAGGAGGGGAAGGAGGATCTTCATCATCGTGTGCTCCAGTCGAACGGGGGGAAGTCTAGCAAAGAGTCGTATCAAGACATAGACGCGGGGCCGGGCCGGATATTTTTCAACCTGCTCGCATCCTCCCGGAACCGGATCTACATGACACGGATGTCCTGCACATGTCTCTCGGTTCGACATAACCTGTTGAAAATCATTGGTGGTACGGATCGTGCGACTGATTGGCCTGGGATGGGGATGCGCTCAACTGCAGTCTTGCTGCTCGTCGGTCTGGTCCTGCTCGCACCTGCCCGCGTCCAGGCATCGGATGGAGAGGCTCCGTCTGTCCTGCGGGAGCCCGTCTCCCTGGGCGTGGCGACTGCCCTGGGGACCATCGGCACGGTGGTGCCTCTCGTGGCTGGAGGCTTGACGTTCATTGGCCTGCAGACGGGCGGTGATGCCATGTCCCTGGTGTCGAGTGGCATCGCCATCATGGCGTTCGGGCTGGCGCTCGGGCCCGGCCTGGCCCACGGCTACATCGGGAGAAGGGGATATGCCGCCGCGTCCACGATCGTGCGCATGGGGCTGGCCGTCGGCCTGTGCGTGAGCACCCAACTCCTCTTCGTCGCGATGATCGCTGCACCCATCGTGGGCTCTGGACTGCTCGCGTGGGCGATCGTTGACCTGGCCCTGGTGCCGCGGATGGTGGAGGCGGCCAACGAGGCCCGCGTCTCCCTGGTTCCCTGGACGGACGCTCGAGGCGGGACCGGACTCGCGGTCCTGGGGAGGTTCTGAGATGAGAAGACGTCTACAGGTCATCATACCGACGCTGGCGATCCTCGTTGCTGCCAGCTCTTGTGGGTTCGGGCCGCTCGACTCGCTCGGCGTCGAGGCGGCGGTCACCGAGGAGGGCAAGAATAACCTCGAGCCCGAAGACGACCGGATCGAGGACAAGAACCCGGAATACGATCCGGATCGCATCGTGTGCGAGACCTTTGGTGAATGCTCGATGTGCATGAACAAGAGCGCGACGGTCACGAAGCTCGACATCGCGCCGCTCAAGGACGTGGACAGGGATCTCGTCGGGCGCGTGTTCGGCAGCCGGAGCGAGGCCGCGTCCCATGTGCAGGGCCGGCTGGATGCCAAGTCGAGCCTCCTTCCCTCGATGGAGGTGGTCAACGGCGCCATGAAGCCGTTCAACGACGGTCTGTACGCGGCCGTGGAGATCGGCGTGCAGGAGGGAGTGGAGAGCGAGGGCGTGGAGATCTACCCGTCGAAGCGCGCCTTCCTGCACGATCTCATCGCCGCGCTCCTCGATCTGACCGCCGGCGCGACGGCAGCCCAGACCGTCCACCTCGAGGCTGCGGCCGTGGACGTGGGCGCGGCGCTTGTCCTGGCCGGCGAGACGCCGGACCTGCCGCCGGATCTCCTCTCCGCCGCGGATTCGCAGGTTTCTGAGTTCCTGTCGGCCGGGCTTTTCTCGCGGCCCATCGGCTTCTACACGTGGACGCCGGCCCTCGAGCAGATCTTCCGGCAGGACCGCTACCTGCAGAACTACATGGTCGAGGCGTCGTTCCCACCCGATGATCCCTACTCGAGCTTCGAGGTCGGCAGGGCCGCGGCCGTCGCCGTCGCTCTCCAGGCCGATCCGGATCTCCTCGAGCGCTACGAGGGGTACCTCGCGCTGTACGCCGGGCTCACGAACCCGTTCATGAACCATTCGGTCTCCTCGCTCCTTCCCTACGTCTCCGGACCCGGGAGCCTGGACGACGTGGGCTCGATCACCTCGGCGTTCCTGGCCGACAACCCGCACCCCGCCTTGCCGATCCAGCCCCAGTGCTGGCCACACTTCGCACTTTTCCCCTCGTCCACGAGCAAAGAGACGGCCTACTTCGAGGCGATGTTCTGCACCGAGGACAGCGCCCCGGACGAGGACTTCAACGTCATGGACGAGCTCATCACGGCCATCAAGGACGGCCTCATCGACCTGGTGCCGGACGGGAGCTCGGGCTGGTACGACTACCAGAGCTTCGCGCTCGAGACGCTGCTCCTGCCCGAGCGGGGATCGGAGTCCGAGCACCTGCTCCTCACGGCCGCCTACAAGAAGAAGCTCATGGACACGTTCCGCTCCATCATGACGCAGAACCGCGAGACGCACGTGAAGCAGCTCGAGATCGGCTCCATGGCAGGCGGGGTGAGCATGCCGCCTCCCGAGGTGGACATCTACCCTTACTTCCCCGTGGAGCCGTTCCCCACGTTCTACCTGCGGTCGGCGCGCGCCTACCGCTTCCTCTCCACGTACCTCGAGGCCGTGCTCGGCGCGGGGTTCCTCGACGAGATGCACAGGATGGTCGAGGACGGGACCACGGTCGAGGTGTCGCTGCGCGAGGAGCTGCGGCAGAAGGCCATGCTCCTGTACGGACTCCACCTCCTCACGGCCGACTCCGTGGGCATGGCGCCGGAGCTCCTGGGCGAGGAGCTGGCCGAGTACGACGAGGGCGAGTGCCGCGGGGAGGCCTGGGGCTGGATCACCGGATGGACCAGCGACGCGGACGTGCTGCGCGACCCCAGGGTCATCGTGCCGGTGCAGCGCGACCTCATGAACGGGCAGGTCATCTACTGGGCCATCCTGGGCGTCAAGGTCATCAAGGCCAGGGCCGAGTTCGTGGACGGGTGGGGGCCACGGGACATCAGCGGCTGGTGCGAGCTCAGGGACATCCTCCCGCACAGCTACTACCTCGTTGTCGAGCAGTTCGCGGAGGTCCGGATCAGGGAAGACGTCGCGCCTCCCACCCGGGAGGAGTTCAGGCAGATCTGCGACGCGCACGAGAGCACGGAGGACATCGTCGCCGCGCTCGAGGCCCTGTGATCCGAAGGTGGCCCAGCCTGATCCTGCCCTGTGCCCTCGCGCTCGCCGTCCAGGCGTGCGGGTACGGGCTGTTCCAGACGGCGCGCACCGTGCCCAGGGGAGAGTACCGGTTCATGGTGGCGGGCGCGTTCCAGGGCAACGAGCTCATCGAGGAGCGGGGCGTCACGCCGTTCAACTTCGCCCCGCAGGTGGACATGCGCATCGGCGTCGCGGACCGCGTGGACCTGGGCGTGGGCCTGCTGCTCGGCCCGGGTCTGCTCGTCGATGCCAAGGCCAACGTGATGCCTCCCGGCCACGACCTGGCCGTCTCGATCAGCGCGGGCCTGGGCGGCGCGTGGGACATGGGGCAGGTCTCTGCCTGGCTCCTGCACGTGCCCGTCAACGTCATCGCGAGCTACACGTTCGGCGGCAAGCTCACGCCCTATGCGGCCGTGGGCTACGGCTTCTTCTGGATCTTCGGCCGCCAGCTGTCGAATCCCGATCCGAACGCTGCGTATGTCGCGCGGGGAGGCTGGGGCGACGGCGTCATGCGGCTCACGGCCGGGCTGGAGTGGCGGATACGGGGGCGGTTCGCCGTTCTCGTCGAGTACAGCTACCTGCCGGCAGTGGTCGACGATCCCGGCGACAACTTCGCGTTCGTGGACAACCACGTGGCGGGTTTCGGCGCGCGCTTCTAGCGCGACCGCTCGACGACCACGAGGTGGCCGCGGGCGCGGGAGCCGCCCACGTAGAGCATCTCGTCCCGGCGGTCGGGGCGGATGTCCTCGGTCTCGACGAGCACGACGAGCTGGCGCTCGAGGCCCTTGAATCGGAAGATGGAGGTGACGAGCACGGAGTCCGAGGGCGTCTGGACCGTGACCCCCTGCTCGTTGCGGTCGCGGGCGAGCGGGATGTCGCCCACGTGGGGGATGCGGTAGACGGGTGAGTCGGTGCCGTGGGGGGTGAGGACCACGATCTCCCCGGGCGGGACGCCCTGGTTGACGACGAGGCGGGTCAGGGTCTTCTTCAGGGTCGGGACGAGGTTCCGTCGCTCCTTGTAGCGGACGATCTCGATGGGCCGGCCTTGCGGTCCGATGGCCACCGGGGCACCCCCCTCCGTGCGGCGGTAGTAGGAGAGGAGGGCCTCGTGGATCGAGCGCGTGTTGCGCAGGTTCTCGTCGAGGTGGTAGCGGAACATGGGGTCGTCCGGCAGGCACCAGCCCTCGTGACGGTACAGGGCCTGGTTGTCGTCGTAGAACACGAAGAAGGAGCCTTTCCCGTCCGGCTCCCGCTCGACGAGCATCTCGAGAGGCAGCCACCACTCCGGCCTGAAGTCCTGGCCCTCGTCGACGATCACGCAGTCGAACCGATCGGTCAGGACCTCCATGGCCTTGCAGAACGCCTCGGGCAGCGCCCGGCTCCAGTACTCCTCGGCGTCGCGGGAGGGAGGTCGGTCCGGGACCGGGATCGAGGCACGGCGGGCGAAGCCGAGGCAGAGGGAGTGGAATGTGCGCACCATGATGCCGGGTTCTCCCTCGAGTCGTCGGCGCAGGAACTGCTCGAGAGGCTTGTTGTAGCAGGTCAGGACCACGCGCCTGTCCGCGCGGGCGAGGCGCATCGCCTCCTCGATCGCCAGGAACGTCTTGCCGGAGCCCGCGCACCCGGCGAACGCCATGCGCGGGTTGCCGTCGGTGCGCGTGAGCGCGTCGAGCTGCCTGTCGGTCAGGTAGGTGATGGTGTGGTCGTCGTGGGCGAGGGCGTTCCCGAGCCGCGAGTGGAACGTGCGCGTCTCGCCGCGGACGGAGGAGACGATCTCCGCGATGTCGCGGCCGGGCTTGCCGGCCCGGCTGGGGTGCCGGTGCGCGTCGAGGGCGCGGCGCAGCGACGCCTCCACGTCCAGGAGGTCACCCTCGTCGATGAGGATGGAGCGCGGCATGTCCGAGGTGCGGAAGCCCTTCTCGAACGTGCGGTCGGGAGTGCACACGGCATGGCCGATCGTGACCCAGCGATCGTTCCATCTGCGGTGTGAGCGCAGCAGCCCGAAGAGCGCCTCGCGGCCGAGCCTGGCCTGCTGGACCGGGCTGCGGGCGAGAGCCTCCTCGCCGTCCGGGGTGCTGCGGTACCAGCGATCCTCCTCGGCGTCGTACCTCGAGAGCCCGCCCTTGACCTCGATGCACAGGATCCCGTGGACGGGGTGAAGGGCCAGGAAGTCGATGTCGGATCGCAGCGGTACTCCCCGTCGGTCCCTGTGCAGCCACTTGAAGCTGTGGTGGACGGTCCACGAGTCGGGCAGGTTGCGCTCGAGGATCCGGTAGACGTGGATCTCGGAGCCGGGGGCCTCATCGGGAGCGGGCGGATCCGGCGGGATCATGGCGGCCATGGCGGGAATCGTGTCACGTGAGTGGGACGAGGTCAATTTGATCCGCCGGTTGCGTTGTGATATCGAGCATCCACGGAGGAATCCATGGAAGAGGTACGCGTCAGGTTTCCCCCGTCGCCCACGGGCTACCTGCACATCGGAAGCGCGAGGACGGCGCTCTACAACTGGCTCTTCGCGCGAAAGCACGGGGGCAAGCTGGTTCTCAGGATCGAGGACACGGACACCGAGAGGAGCACCGAGGTCTCGGAGAAGGCCATCATCGACGGTCTCGAGTGGCTGGGGATCGACTGGGACGAGGGGCCCTACAGGCAGAGCGACCACCTCGACGAGCACAAGGGCTCCTCGGGCAGGCTCGTGGCCGACGGCAAGGCCTACCTGTGCTTCTGCACGAAGGAGGAGCTGGACGAGAGGCGCAAGGCGGCCGAGGCCAAGGGGGAGATGTTCCGGTACGACGGCACGTGTCGGTCCGTGTCCATCGAGGAGCGGGAGAAGCGCCTCATGGCGGGAGACCCGTTCGTGGTGCGCTTCAAGGTGCCCGACGGAGGCGGAAGCGTGGTCTTCGACGACGTGGTCCTGGGGCGGATCGAGGTCAGCCACGAGGAGATCGAGGACTTCGTGATCGTGCGATCCAACGGCCTGCCCCTCTACATCCTCTCCAATGCCGTGGACGACCACCGCGACCGCATCACCCACGTGATCAGGGGTCAGGACCACGTGACGAACACGCCCAAGCAGGTTCTCCTCTACGAGGCGCTCGGGTGGCCGCTTCCGCGCTTCGCCCACATGTCGCTCACGCTCGATCCCAAGAAGGCGAAGATCTCCAAGAGGAGGCACGGCGAGGTCGTGGCCGTGGAGTGGTACAGGGAGCACGGCTTCCTGCCCTGGGGATTCGCGAACTTCATCGCCCTGCTGGGCTGGAGCGGGGGAGATGACAGGGAGGTGTACCTCTCTCGCGAGGAGCTCGTCCAGGTATTCACGCTCGAGGGCCTGACGCGTGCGAACGCCGTGTTCAACTACCGCAAGGGCGATCCGAAGTTCATCACGGATCCCAAGGCCATCCACATCAACGGCGAGCACATCAAGAACATGCCGCTGGGCGAGCTCGTCCCCCATGCGAGAGCCGCGCTCGAGAAGGCCGGGATGTGGGACGATGCCTGGGCCGGCGCAAAGGCCGGCTGGTTCGAGAAGACCGTCGATCTGCTCCGTCAGCGGTACAACCTGCTCACCGATTTCGCCACCCTGGGCAGGCCCTACTTCTCCGACCACTTCGAGATGGAGGACAAGGCGGTCAAGAAGAACCTGCGGAAGGATGCAGCCCTTGAGCAATACCTGCCCATGCTTGCCGACGAGCTGGCCGCTATCGAGCCCTTTGACCTCGAGGGGACCGAGGCGTCCGTCCGCGGCCTCGCCGAAAGGCTGGGAGTCAAGGCCGGGCTGCTCATCAACGCCGCCCGCGCCGCGGTCACGGGTCAGACGGTGGGACCGGGTCTTTTTGACATTCTCGTGATCCTGGGCCGGGAGAAGTGCGTTGTGCGGTTACGCAACGCAGTCGGGTTCATCTGACACCCCACCTTGACAGATTAACTGTTGAGCTTACAGATCATGCATGGAGCAACACGTACAGCTTTGGAAGAGGTTTGCAAACCTGCTCAGGCGATCGCGCGTGCGGGCCGGGTTCGGTCTTCGCGAGTTTGCCCAGAAGGTCGAGCTATCCCCCACCTATATCAGCCGGGTCGAGACGGGCAAGATCCCGCCGCCGACCGAGCGGCGCATCAAGGTCATGGCCCGGCTGCTCGAGATGCATGCCGATGATCTCTACAGCGCGGCGGGCAAGGTGGATCCCGACATCGAGGCCTACATCCGGAGGATCAAGACGCTTCCCGGCTTCCTCAGGGCGGCCAAGAAGGCCGGGCTCGGTGTGTCTGACTTCGCCTCCAGGACGAAGCAGCTCCAGCGGCGTGTGAAGTCGTGATATAACACGACGCTGGATGCAGCGAGCAGACGTTCCTCCTCCATTCCTCTCCTCTCTCCTCGAGAAGGTCGTTCCCGTCATGGGGCATGGCCCCGCGCTGGACGGCGTGGCGGGCCTGGTTGCCCTGGCGCGCGGCCTGAGACCCACGGTCGTGGAAGCCAGACGCGCGTCTCGCGTGGAGCGGATCCTCGGATCCGATCTCCCCGACCCGTCCGGGGTGGACGTGCGCGTCCTGGGCCACCTGCACGAGGCTTCCATCGAGAGCACGGGTCGGGGCAGGGAGTCGCGCCGGGCGCTTGGAAGCTGGTACACGCCCAGGGCCGTCGTCCAGGCGATCGTGCGCAGGACCGTGGCGCCTGCACTCGCGCGGAGGCTGGCAGGCTCGAGCGCTGGTGAGGCGGCCTCGCGCGTCGCCTCGTTCAGGGTGTGCGACCCGGCCATGGGCTGCGGCTTCTTCCTCCTCGAGGCGCTCGACGTGATCGCCGCCGCGGCCCCTGGCGTCTCGCGCTCCGATGTCGCCGGCACCTGCCTGCACGGCATGGACCTCGACCCGGGGGCGGCCCGCGTCGCCGCTTCCTGCCTCTGGCTCGAGGCCGCGGATCCCGGATTGACTCGCCGGGCACTGATGAGGCACCTGCTCACGGGCAACGCCCTGTCCTCCCCCTTTCCGGGCAGGGGGGAAGGGTTCGACACCGTGGTTGGCAACCCGCCCTACGGGGCGCTCCTCGACGAGACCACGCGCCGCCACATCACCGGCCGGTACGCCACGGCGGGAGCCGGCTACCGCAACACCGCGCTTCACTTCATCGAGCGCGCCCACGACCTGCTCGCCGCGCACGGCCGCGCGGGCCTGATCGTGCCCAAGAGCCTCGCCTACTCGAGGGGCTGGGCTCCGGCCGTGCGCATCGTGTTGCCCGGCCTCGAGGAGGTGATCGACGCGAGCCTCGCCTTCGAGGGCGTCAGGCTCGAGCAGGTCATCGTGATCTTTGGCAGGGCGAGTTCGCCCCGGAGGACCTATGCATCCTCCACGCTCGAGCAGGGAAGGGTGCACGTCACGGGGAGGCTGCCGCGCCGGAGCTACGAGGAGTCGGGTGTGCTGCTGTGCGGCGTGGACAGGAGGATGATCTCGCTGTTCCGGCGCCTGCAGGAGGAATGTCGACCCCTGTCCGAGGTCTCGGCATCCTTCCGCGGCCTGGGGATCCAGAGACACGAGCACGCCGAGGGGGAGCACGAGGCCATCCACGGCAAGGCCGTGGGACGCTACCACCTGCGCAGACCCCTGCGCCGGTTCCGGCTTGCGGACGGACTCCCTCCCAAGGCTGCCAGGCTGCGCACGCGGCCCAAGATCGTCTCGCAGAACGTCGTGGCCCACGTGCGGCGGCCTCGGCCCCGGATCGTCCTGACGAGCGCCATGGACACGAGGGGCAGGCTGAGCCTCGACACGGTCACGAACACCGTGATCACGGACCCGCGGGTGGATCCATGGTTCGTCCTCGCCCTGCTCAACAGCGCGTTCGTGTCGTGGTACGCCCACGCCTTCGTGTTCGGCGGAGCTGTCAGGACCATGCACCTCGACGCCGGCTACATCGGCCGGCTGCCCATCCCGTACTCGGATGCCTCTGCGGACCAGCAGGCGCGGGCCGCGGAGCTCGCACGGTCGGCCTCGCGCAGGCTCTCGCGGGGAGCCGACACGAGCCTCCTCGACGGGATCCTCGAGGGGATCGAGAGCGCCGTGTGCACCTGCTACGGCGTGGATCCGGACCTCCTGCATCTTTGATGGCCGGGTCGATTGTTGTATAACAATGAACAGTGAGTTCCATTCGATGACTGTTCTGGGAAAGGTCTGGATCTTGTGGGCCTCGATGCTGCTGGGAGGGTGTGTGCTGGACCTGGCGGGGGATCTGACCCTCGAGCCGGACGGCGAGGACGTGAGCCCGCCCGACGCCGTGGATACCGCCGACTCCGTTCTTCCCGACGGGGACGAGGACCCGCCCTTCGACACCATCCCCGAGGATCCCGTCGCGGAGGACCCTGCGCCCGACCCGACCGACGTCGTGGAGGAGCCCGACATGCCCGAGTGCGATGGGCCCGAGATGGTCTACTACGTCGACAGGGACTCCGACGGGTACGGCGACATCGGTAGCGGGATCGAGTGGTGCGCGCCGCCGGACGGCTTCGTGGACAACCACGACGACTGCTACGACGCCAACGGCGAGGCCCACCCGGGACAGACCCTCTTCTTCACGACGAACCGCGGTGACGGGAGCTTCGACTACGACTGCGACTCGGTGGCCACCATGCAGTTCACGCAGGAGACGGCCTGCGACTGGACGAGGTGCAGCGGGGAGGGGTGGTCGGAAGGAATCCCAGAGTGCGGCGTGAGCGCGAACTGGAGGAGGTGCGACTGGTGGGTGGTGTGGTGCGACGTCGTGAACACGGCCCGCACCCAGGCGTGCCGCTAACCCTACTTCCGCTGTCCTGAGCCCCGTGTTCTTGAGCTTGTCGAAGGGCCTGTCGAGTGGGCCCGTTTTTTACCCCGACCATCTGTCCATGATACGTATCGATCAGGGGTGAACCATGGGACGAGTGCGTGCAGGCGGTGCGTTGTGGTTGATGGTGTGCGTTCTCGCGTCTTGCGGCTCGCACGAGGCAAGCGGGGACGCAGTCGAGGAGAGCAATGCGGATCCGGTCCTCGACGCCGCTGACGGGTCAGAGGACGTTCCCGACACGATCTCCCCGCGCGAGACCGACGAGGACGGGGACACGATCTCCGACGCGGACGAGGGTTCCTCCGACTCCGTGGATACGGACGAGGACGGGACCGAGGACTACCTCGACCTGGACTCGGACGGCGACTCGATCCCGGACGAGGTCGAGGCGGGCGACGAGCTGCTGGACACGCCTCCGCGCGACACGGACGGCGACGGCGCGCCCGACTTCCGCGACACGGACAGCGACGATGACGGGCTGAGCGACGCTCGCGAGATGGATCTCGATTCGTGCGATCCCGACGAGATCGCGGGCTGCTGTCCCAGTCCGTACGATCCCGACTCCGATGGCGACGGCGTCACTGACTACATGGAGATGGAGAGTGGCTCGGATCCCTGCGATTACGAGTACCACTGGTCCGACGCGGGCGTGTTCTGGGTGCCGTACGAGGGTGATCCGATGCCGGCGGGAGAGACGTTCGGCACGGCCCCGTGGATCTCCAGGGCCGACGTCTTCTTCTCGATCGACTCCAGCCCCTCGATGTCGGGTGAGATCGACGCCCTGAGGTCGTCGTGGAGCACATCGATTGCTCCTGCGATTGCCATCACCATCGGTGACGTGCGCTTCGGTGCGGGCATGTTCACCGATTGCAGCGGCTGCACGACGCACATGTCCATCGTCCAGGCCATGACGCCGGATCACCTGGAGGTACAGACGGCTCTCGACTCGTTGACCGCCGCGTGCGGCACGACACCTCCCTACCTGCACGCGCTCTACACCACGATGACCGGCAACCTCACGCCATTCGCCGGCTGGGGTGGCCTCGATCCCCTGGACTGGACCTGCACTGAACTGGGTGAGTGGGGCTGGCCCTGCTTCCGCAGCAGGGTGGTCCCGATCGTCATCCAGATCGGTGACAAGGAGTTCGACGGCGGGATGGGCGCCTGCGCTCCCGGCCCGTCCCACGCCGAGGCCGTCGATGCGATGAACTTCGTGGGAGCGAAGTACATCGGCATCAACTCGGGGGCGGCGCGGCCGGACATGGAGGCCATCGCCGGCGGGACGGGGACCAAGGACCTGACGAGCACGCCGCTGGTGTTCAACACTCCCGAGGACGGGAGCGGACTCGCCTCCACGATAGCGACCGCGATCGGCGTGCTGACGAGCCGGGTTCTTCTCGACGTCTCGTTCGTTGTGAGGGACGATCCGGGCGATGACGTCGACGCCACCGTGTTCATCGACAGGATCGTACCCAGCATATCTGGTGAACCCCTGGAAGGGTCGTCGGCCTCAGTGATGTGCACCGCTGGTCTGACGACCGACGGGGATTCCTTTGCCGGGATCCTGCCGGGAACGCCCGTGTGCTTCGACGTCCATCCCGCGAGGAACACCACAGTGGAGGCATCTGCCTTTGATCAGCTCTTCGGGGTAGAGGTCGACGTGCTCGTCGACGGGATCGCGATGGGAGAGACGTTCGATCTGACCTTCGTCGTTCCGGGGGAACCGGGCTAGATCACCGCTCGAAGAGGAGCCAGTCGAAGACGGCCTTGGTGAAGGGCACGTCCATGGGGCGGTCCACCTCGCTGGGGATCCAGGCGTTGGTGTCGCCGATGGCGCACACGCGGCCGAAGCCGTACGAGCGGGTGATGAGAATGGGGCGGTTCGCCGGGTGGGCCTTCGGCGACGTGCGGACCACGGGTGTCCAGGCGTCGTTGCCCGTGAGGGTGGATCCGGCGTTGGTGACGATGACGTCGAGGTCATGCGTGATCGGATGCGGGAGGAAGTTGCGCTCCTTCTCGAACCTGATCCGGGTGGGCGTGTCGTAGAGGTTGTGGACGTCGTCGCGCGCCAGGTTCTCGTCGGACGAGGCACCGAACAGGCCGAGGATCTGCTGGGTGACGGGTGTCCAGTCGGGCGTGGGCCCCCACTCTCCCTCGATGAGCAGCGATCCTCCCTGCGCCACGAAGTCCTTGATCACCTTCTCCTCGGGGCTCGTGAAGGGCCGCTCGGGCGCCGAGAGCACGAGCACGTCCTGGTTCTCGAGGACCTGCGCGGTGAGGGGCACGTTCTTCCCGACAGTGGCCTTCAGGTTGAGGCCCTTCAGAAGTCCGAGCAGGGGCTGCCAGTAGCCATCTTCCAGCCTGTACCAGGAGACGATGTGGCCCGTGTCGATGAAGATGCGATGCTGCCGCTGGCGGATCTCCGGTGCGGGATCCACCCTGTCCATGCGCCCGACGAGCTCGGCGGAGGCCACCTCGAGCGGGTTGCCCGTGAAGTGCACGATCATCATCCCGGCCGGATCGGAGACCTGGATGCGGCCCATGCCGATCTGGTTGGGAGGACAGCGCACCTCTCGGGTGCAGCCCGCCTCGATGACGAGTCTCTTCGGCGACTTGACCTGTCCCGTCTCGCTCGCGAACCGCAGGTAGCCCGAGAGGCGGGTTGTCGTCGGGTTGGAGATGATGAGCGACGCCACGGGCGCCTCGAATCTCTCGCCGTACGTGCGGAATGCGAAGCCGTATGTCCTGGGATCCTTCTTCGGCTTCCAGTCCAGGATGTTGTCCGCACGGCTCTGCACGGAGCCGAGGATCTGCCCGCCCCGCTGCCTGTAGAACTGCTGGTAGACGATGACCGGGGCCGTGGAGAGGATCAGCGAATGCCCGGTGCCCTCCTCGGTGTGATCGAGGACCTTGAGGTTCCACACGCCGTTGGGCACCACGGAGAAGTCCCTCCGGTGCAGCGCCTGTCCCTTCTCGTCGGAGAGGATGATGGTGGCCGCCGTCGGGCTGGCCTGCGGGTTGCACACCATGATCCACGTGCCGGATCCGCGCAGCGCATAGTACGGCTGGCAGTAGACAGCCCTGACCGCCGGGACCGGCCTGCCGAATCCCGCGAAGACGGGGTGATCCCATTTCTGCTTGAGCAGGTCCGCCACGGACTTGACCTGTGGGGCCCTCTTTACCTTGGGGGCCGGGGAGCTCCTCCTGGCCTTCTTCGGCTTCTCGACCGGTTTGGGCTTCGGCTTGGGCTTGGGCTTGGGCTTGGGCTTGGGCTTGGGCTTGGGCTTGGGCTTGGGCTTGGGCTTGGGCTTGGGCTTCGGCTTGGTGGACTTTTTCTTCTTTGATGCCGGGGCCTTGGGCTTCTTCCTGGCCGG
>JAFDER010000284.1 GCA_019310245.1 Deltaproteobacteria bacterium | reverse complement strand
CGCGAGCGCGAAGACGCATCCCGATCAGATCGGAGCGGGACGGAGCGTCCTGCACTTCGCGGCCCGCAGCGGCAGCGTGGAGGTCGTGAAGTTCCTCGTCGAGAAGGGGGCGGATCTCGAGAGCGAGGACGCCGACAAGCAGACGGTTCTGCACGACGCCGCGCGCTGGGGGGGGGCCGATCTCGTGAAGTACCTCCTCGACGAGGGGCTCTAACCCTCCGCCAAGACGAAGTACGGGTACTCCGTTCTCTACTACGCAATCGAGGGAGGCGACCTCCGGTCCGTTGAGCACCTCGTGAAGAAGGGGGCGGACGTGGACGCTCGCACCGATTCGGGCGCCGGCCTGCTCCACGTTGCGGCAATGCACGGCCATCTCGAGATTCTCGAGTACCTCCTGGATAAGGGCGCGGACGTGGACGCGGTCACGGGCGGCGGCGCCACGGTCCTGCACGAGGCCTCCCGCGGGGGCAACCTGGACATCGTCAAGCTCCTCGTCGCCTCGGGCGCCGATGCGGACGCCGGCGACGGGGAGGGAAGGAGCGCGCTCTTCCACGCCGCCGATGCCCACCGCTGGGACGTGGTCGCGTTTCTCGTGGCCAGGGGGGCCGACGCCTCGAAGGGAGCAAAGAGCGGGCTCACTCCCCTGCATCTCGCGGCAGGAGAGGGCAGCCTCGACATCGTCACGCTCCTGATCGCCAGCGGAGCGGCGGTGAACGCGGCCGTGAAGAGCGGATACCACGCCGGCTACATGCCGCTGCACCAGGCCGTCGAGGACGACGAGCTCGCCGTGGTCGAGTATCTTCTCGATCATGAGGCGGACGTGAACGCACAGACCGGCAAGGAGGGCGGCGCGCTGCACCTCGCGATCCTGGACAGGGACATCTCGATCCAATCCATGGAGGAGCGCATCTTCATCAACCCGAAGTGGCCCATCATCGAGCTTCTCATCGCACGGGGGGCGAAGCTGGACGCGAAGGACGCGAGCGGCATGACCGTGCTCGACCATGCCCGGGAGCATGGACACGAGAATCTCACCGCCTACCTCGAGGCCAGGGCCGCGGAGTGATGAGCGGCCGCCCGGAATACGCGACCGTCGAGCTGGGCGGCCTGTCCGTCGGCCTCGTCGTGGCCAGGCCGGGGCAGGACATCGCGGCGGCCCTGTCTGCCGCCGGCCGTGATGCGCCGGCGGACCTCCTGTCCTCGCGCGAGACGCAGATCCACGAGGCGTTCAGGTTCGAGCCGAGGCGCCGGGACTGGCTCGCGGGTCGGCTCGCGGCAAAGCTCGTGCTCCTCGGGCACCTGGACGAGCCGGGGCTCGATCCGGCCAGCGTCGAGATCCTGCCGGAGGAGTCCCGCATGCCGCTGGCGTACAGGGTCCTCGGGGACGGCCGGAGCCGGAAGCTGCCCGTGAGCGTGTCGATCTCACATCGGGGCGGCGCGGCCGCAGCGGCCGTGATCCCCGAGGAGGCCGGCTGTGTGGGAGTGGACATCGAGATCATGGAGCCGAGGAGCGAGGGGCTGGCCGAGGACAACTTCACGCAGGGCGAGCGGACCCTCATGCGCTCCATGCCCGCCGCGGAGGCGGAGTGGGCCATCGCCATCATCTGGTCCCTCAAGGAGGCGGCTCTCAAGGCCGCCGGCCTCGGTCTGAGCGTCCCGGCGACGGACGCCGAGGTCGTCGAGCTCGACGTGGCGGGGAGCCGGGCCTCGGTTCGCCTCGCAGGGGAGGCGGCCGACGGGGAGCCACGGCTCGCCGGCGCGTGGATCCGACTCGAGCCGCCACTCATCGTGACCGTGGCAGTTGTGGATAGCGCTGGCATGTGATGAGCTTGCGACTTAGATGAAGAAGGGGGTCAATCAATGCCACTCAAGTCAGTAATCGTGCCGGACGAGATGATGGAGGAGTTCACGAGGGCCCAGGAGGACGTGGAAGGCTACTTCTCGGAGCTGAAGCTGGACCCCTCGGAGGGGACCATCACCGCGGGCCAGGAGAGGTACATCATCGTGCGCGCGGCGTCCCTGTCCGTCCACTTCCTCGAGTTCATCATGGACATGTACCCGGCCCTCGAGCAGGCCGAGGCCCTCGATGCCTCCGCCCGGGTCATGTACGACCTCGCCCGCGCCATCGGCCAGTCGGACGCCCGCCACTTCCACGATGTGACGAAGGTTAAGGAGCCCATCGAGAAGCTGTCCATGGGCCCCGTGCACTTCGCATACACGGGCTGGGCCAAGGTCCGCATCATGCCGGAGTCGAGTCCCTCACCGGACGAGTCGTTCTTCCTCCTGTACGACCACCTCAACACGTTCGAGGCGGACGCCTGGCTCGACAAGCGCGGCAAGGACGACTTCTGCACCTGCCACTGGAGCGCGGGCTACTCCGCCGGCTGGTGCACGGAGAGCTTCAATGTGCCGCTGGACGCCCGGGAGTTCATGTGCCGCTCGAAGGGCGACGCCTCGTGCCGCTTCGTGATGGCGCACCGAAACCGGCTCAGTGATCGCCTCGAGGCATGGAAACGGGAGCATCCGGACGAGTGATGAAGGCCGATCTGTACGGGAGCATCGTTTCCAAGCTCGCCACCGTGGTGCCCATGTTCGCCAAGGGCATCGTGGATTCTGCACTCGAGAAGCACGGCCTGACGCCCGACACCATGACCCCCGTGCAGATGATGGCGCTCATCCGCGACGAGATCCAGCCCAGGATCAGGAAGTTCACGCTCCAGGACGAGGATGTGCTGGCGATGGGCATGGGGCAGGTGGCCACGGACCAGGACGGCTTCGTCGTCCGCATGGATCCCATGGCCCGCCTGCTCCTCGGACTGCCCGCCAGGGCGGTATCGAGCGACCCCGAGGTGCGGGCCTGCATCCTCGAGACCGGCCTGCGCTGCGAGGGCGAAGAGTGCGTCCGGCCGCGCGTGCGCGAGTTCTATCACGAGCCGTCGAAGAGGATGCTCAACGTGGGCGTGGTCCCGCGCTTCGATCTCGAGGGGAAGCCTGCGGGGTGCTTCGCCGTCATCCAGGACATCAGCCTGCGCGCCGCGCTCGAGCAGGAGGTCCAGCGCTACGAGGAGAAGCTCAGGGCCGCGAACCGCGAGCTCGAGCGCAAGACCGCCCAGCTGGAGGAGGCCAACAGGCACAAGGACGAGTTCCTTGCCAGGATGTCGCACGAGCTGAGAACGCCGCTGCACTGCATCATCGGTTACACGCAGATCGCGCTCAAGGACGGGGGTAGGATTGACGATCCCGCCGTGCGGCAGAACCTCAGGACCACCATGACGTGTGCCCACGATCTCCTGGGGCTCATCAACGACGTGTTCGATCTCTCGAGGGTGGAGGCGGGCTCGCTCGGCGTGCGCCCGGAGCGGGTGATTCCTTCCGAGATCGCCGGCGAGTGCATCGCGATGACGCGTCCCCTCCTGGAGAACGAGGACATCCGGCTGGAGAGCGACGTGGCCCCGGACTGCCCCGAGATCGAGACGGACCCCCTCAGGCTCAAGCAGATCCTGCTGAACCTGCTCGGCAATGCCGTCAAGTTCACGGATTCCGGCGAGGTGCGCCTCGAGGTCGAGCCGGCGGCGGACTCGGGGGTGCTCTTCCACGTGGTCGACACGGGGATCGGCATCCCGGAGGGGGAGCAGGGGCTGATCTTCGACCGCTTCTACCAGGTCGACGGCAGCGCCACGCGGCGCCACGGCGGCGCCGGGCTCGGGCTGGCGCTCGTCATGCACCTGGTCAAGATTCTGGGAGGCAGCGTTTCCGTGCGGAGCAGTCCGGGGAAGGGAAGCCGCTTCACCGTGAGGCTTCCCCGTGGCCGTGGCCCTGAGCTTGTCGAAGGGCCCTGACTAGGCGAGCTTGGCGAGCAGGGCCTTGAAGAGCTTGTAGAAGTTTTCGGTCGTCGAGATCTGGACCCGCTCGTCGGGCGAGTGGGCGCCGAAGATGTTCGGGCCGAAGGAGATCATCTCCATCCCCTCGAACTTGTCGCCGATGATCCCGCACTCGAGTCCGGCATGGATCGCCTTGACGAGGGGCTCGGTTCCGAACTGCTCCCTGTAGGTCTGCTTCGTGAGCTTGAGCAGCTTCGACTTCATGTTGGGCTGCCAGGCCGGGTACCCGCCGCCCGACTCGACCTCGGCTCCCGCGAGGATCCCGACGGCCGTGATCTGGTCGCGGAGGTTCTGCAGTGCCGGCATGACCGACGACCGGGTCGAGGTGAGGACGGTGATCTTGTCTCCATCCGTCTTGATCGCAGCCATGTTGTTGGACGTCTCGACGAGCCCCTCGATGTCGCGGCTCATCGTGTTCACGCCGTGCGGGAGGCCGATCATCATGTTCACCAACCTGTCGGCGTCCTTGCGATGGATGATGTCGGCAGGCGGCTTGGAGGCTTCCTCGACGATGATGTCGATGTCCGGATCGATGGTCTTGAACTCGGAAAGGGCGTCCTTCTTCATCGCCTTCGCCAGGCGCCTCAGGGAGGCGCTGGCGCGGTTCGACGCGTAGAACACGGCGCTGGCCTCGCGCGGGATGGCGTTGTGCTTGTCACCCCCGTCAATGGAGCACAGATAGACCTTGCCGCGGATGGTGGCGATGGCCGTCTTGAGGAACCGGGCCACGAGCCTCACGGCATTTGCCCTGTTCTCGTGGATGTTCAGCCCGGAATGCCCTCCCTTGAGTCCCGTCACCCTCAGCCTGTAGGCCGACTTGCGGGCGGGAGGCCTCACGCGCTTGACCGTGAGCGCGATGTGGTCGTCCCCGCCTCCGGCGCAGCCCACGTACAGGGTCCCGTCCTCCTCGGAGTCCATGTTGAGCATGACGCGCCCCTCGAGCGTTCCACTCTGGAGCTTCGTCGCGCCGGTCAACCCCGTCTCCTCGTCCACCGTGAACAGGACCTCCAGGGGCCCGTGCACCACGTTGGGATCGGTGATGGCTGCCTGGGCGGCGGCGATGCCGATGGCGTTGTCCGCGCCCAGCGTCGTTCCCCTGGCCTTGACGAAATCACCCTCGACATGGGCGTCGATGGGCTGCTTGGCGAAGTCGAACGTC
>JAFDER010000283.1 GCA_019310245.1 Deltaproteobacteria bacterium | reverse complement strand
GAAGACAAGGAGTTGCCATGAAACGCTGTTCGCTCGTCCTGCTTGCAGGAGTCGTACTTGCAGGCTGGTCCTGCGCCACGAACTACCGTCATCTGGACGGCTACACCGACACCGGATCCGATGGAACCGACGCCGTCGACACGGACACCGCGGGCGAGCCCGGGACGGACTGCGAGCGGCCCCTGTGCGGCGGCGAGTGCTGCGCCGACGAGGAGATCTGCACCGGCGGCGTCTGCTGTCACGAGGACGACGCATGCGGCGAAGAGTGCTGCGGCGCCGACGAGATCTGCGAGGCGGGCACGTGCCATCTCGACTGCGGCTCGGACATCCGTTGCGGCGATCCCGAGGAGTGCTGCAGCGGCATCGAGGTGTGCTACTGGGACGAGTGCGTCGAGCCCATCTGTTCGTGCGCTGGCGACGGGGACTGCCCCGAGGACTGGTACTGCGAGCCCACGCTGGAGTGCTGCATGCCGATGGCACCGGATGACGCGGTGTGCGAGTACATGCCGGATCCCGGGGTGTTCTCCCCAGGCCTCGAGTGGTCCTGGACCAGCACCACGATCCGACCGGAGTGCGACGAGTCCATCGCCATGCCGGTTGTTGCGAACCTCACGGATGACAACGGCGACACCATGGTCGACGAGAACGACATCCCGGACATTATCTTCGCCTCCATGTGCAACGGCAACTGGACCTACAGCGGAGTTCTCAGGGCGATCAGCGGTGACGGTTCGGGAGAGCTATGGAGCCTGACCGACCCGACCGATGCCGTGATGTCCTCCAGCTCTCTGGCCGTGGGCGACGTGGACTCGGACACCCTGCCCGAGATCGTGGCCTGCTCCTCGAACACGGCCACGCGAGAGCAGATCATGGTCTTCGAGAACGACGGCACACGCAAGTGGATCTCCGACGACTCGCGCGTGAGGTGCCGCCGCGGGGCTCCTTTCATCGCAAACCTCGACAAGACGGGCGACCCCGAGATCGTGATCCGCTACACAGTGCTCGACTCGAGCGGCTCGGTCGTCTGGTCGCACCGCGACGGAATCACCTGCGAAGGTACGGACTACTGCCCGGACGGCTTCTCCACCGCTGCCGACCTCGACCTCGACGGCTACCTCGAAGTCGTCGGCGGGAACATCGCGATCAACTGGGACGGCTCCATCCTGTGGCAGCGATCGGAGCTTCTCGACGGCTACCCGGCCGTGGCGAACCTGGACGGGGACTCGGGCGAATGGGCGGATGCCGAGGTCGTGGCAGTGGTCTCCCGCGGTCACTCACCGCGGCAGTACTGGATCCGCGCACTGCACTCCGACGGCTCGGACTACTGGGGTCCCATCGACATCAACAAGGGCACGGCTCCTGAAGGCTCCTGGGGCGAGGGCCTCCCACGATCGCGGACTTCGATGGCGACGACCGGCCCGAGATCGGGCTTGCCGGCGGGTACGGGTACGTGGTCTTCAACGGCGAGGACGGAAGCGAGGTCTGGTGGCAGCCCACGGTGGACGTCTCCTCGCGCACCACGGGCTCGAGCGTGTTCGACTTCGAGGGCGACGGCCGCGCCGAGGTCGTCTACAACGACGAGCACAACCTGCACATCTACAGCGGCATCGACGGCTCGGTCCTGTGGGAGACGTGCAACACCTCGGGCACCCTGTGGGAGTACCCCCTGACTGTGGACGTGGATCGAGACGACCACGCCGAGATCGTGGTCGTGGGCAACGATTACGGCATCACCCACTGCGACGACGGCTCGCCCGGCACGCACGGCATCTACGTCTACGGCGACTCGCTGGGCAACTGGGTGCGCACCCTTCCGGTCTGGAACCAGCACACCTACCACGTCACGAACGTGGAGGTGGACGGCGGGATCCCCCTCGATGAGCCTCCGAACTGGCAGCAGGAAGGCCTGAACAACTTCCGGCAGAACGTGCTGACCTCCGGGTTGCACGCGGCACCGGACCTCATCCCGCGGGATCTGACCACAAGCATGGTGCTCTGCCCGGAGACCATCACGCTCACGGCGTTCATCCACAATCAGGGGTCGGCCGGCGTGTTCCCGGGCGTGAATGTGGCCTTCTACGAGGGCGACCCGACGGGGTCCTACTCGCTCATCGCAGTTGTGACCACGACGAGAAGGCTGCTTCCCGGAGTGGGCGAGATGTTCGAAGTCGACTGGACCATTCCCGTTTCACGCCGCACCCCGGGCGAGATCTTCTCCTTCTTCGTCGTCGTGGACGACGACGGCACGGGGACGGGAAGCATCAACGAATGTGACGAGACCAACAACCAGTCCGCGCCACTGCTCACCGAGTGTCCGGGCCTCCACTGATGGCTAAGAGCGGCAGGAGTGAAATCACTTTGGGATCCGGCCAATTACGGCATTAGGTGGATGAGGTTGGTACGTTCCCGCGCGTTTTCAGAGTAAACTCAACTTCCAGGAGAGGTGTATCGATATTTCAACACTGTCGTTCTTCTCTCGCGATGAGCAGAAGAAAGGGGAAGGGTGTGGCATGAGCTCGTTCGGAAACGTCCAGAAGGCAGCTTCGTTCCTTCTTGCCGTCCTGCTCGTTGCGGCCTGCGGTGGCCAGGGCCAGCGGGGTCAGCCGGATGCGGATGACGACGCCGATGCTGATGACGACTTCGAGGGCGATCTGGACGTGGTGGAGGAGGAGACGTGCGTCCCCGAGGACGAGACGTGCAACTACGAGGACGACGACTGCGACGGCGTGATCGACAACGGGTTCGATCTCCTCGCTGATTCCGGCAACTGCGGCGCGTGCGGCATCGAGTGCGGCGGCGAGCACACGACGGCCGAGTGCGTGGACGGAGTGTGCGTGGTCACGGGCTGCGAGGACGGCTGGTACGACATCGACGGCGACCCGTACAACGGCTGCGAGTACGAGTGCACGGCCACGCTGAGCGCCGAGAGCACGGACGACGGGTCGTGCTCGGACGGCCTGGACAACGACTGCGACGGGCGCATCGACGAGGAGGACCCGGATTGCGAGCCCTGCGTTCCGGAGTTCTGCAACGAGCTGGACGACGACTGCGACGTGCTGGTCGACGAGGACTTCGACCTGAGGACGGACGTGCTGAACTGCGGCTCGTGCGGCACGGTGTGCGGGTATCGCCCCCACGCGAGTCCGTCGTGCGTCATGGGCGAGTGCTCGTACGTGTGCGAGGAGGGGTGGACGGATCTGGACGGCGACCCGTACAACGGCTGCGAGGAGCCGTGCGTGCCCGTTCCGGGCGGCAGCGAGTTCGAGTGCAACGGCCTGGACGAGGACTGCGACGGGTTGGTGGACGAGGACTACATCGCATTTCAGTGCGGCGTGGGCGCGTGCGAGACGGACTCGGTGTGCGCGGGCGGCGTGGAGGTGTGCGTTCCGCTGGACCCGGCGACGGACACGGATGCTCTGTGCGACGGAGAGGACAACGACTGCGACGGGTCGGTGGACGAGGATTTCGAGCCGATCTCGTGCGTGGGAACGTGCGTTGACGGTGCGACGTGTATTCTGGGCATCGAGGTGTGCGGGGACCCTGCGGAGGTGCTGGACGCGACGTGCGACGGCCTCGACGGCGACTGCGACGGAGCCGTGGACGAGGACTACGTGGCGTACACGTGCGGGGTGGGCTACTGCATGGCGGACTCGGTGTGCACGGGCGGGGTGGAGTCGTGCACTGCAGGCAGTCCTCTCGACGTGGTGGACATGACCTGCGACGACGTGGACGACGACTGCGACGGCGTGGCGGACGACAACTACGTGCCGAGCACGTGCGGAGTGGGCGAGTGCGAGGCGGACTCGGTGTGCTCGAGCGGCGGTGTGGAGACGTGCACGCCGCTGACGCCGTCGTACACGACGGACGAGGTGTGCAACGATATTGACGAGGACTGCGACGGGTCGGTGGACGAGGACTACGTGATCTACACGTGCGGAACGGGCTACTGCGAGGCGACGAGCGTGTGCGTGAGCGGGCTCGAGAACTGCACGCCGGGCACGGCGCTGGCCTCGGTGGACACGACCTGCGACGGAGTGGACGAGGACTGCGACGGCTCCGTCGACGAGGAGTACGTCTCCTACACCTGCGGTGATGGAGACTGCCGCGTGGATTCGACATGCGTGGCAGGAGTGGAGTCCTGCGTGTCCGGTACGCCGACGAGCACGACGGACACCGTGTGCGACGGACTTGACGAGGACTGCGACGGGCTCGTGGACGAGGACTACGTGATCTACACGTGCGGCGTGGGCGCTTGCGAGCGCTCGTCCCTGTGCATCGGCGGGACGGAGGGCTGCACTCCCGGCTCGCCCACCGGGGCCGACAACAGCTGCGACGGAATCGACCAGGACTGCGACGGCGCGGCTGACGAGCACTGGGTCGCGTACAACTGCGGCATCGGGGCATGCCTCGCAGACGCCACGTGCGTGGGCGGCGTGGTCTCGTGCTCTCCCGGACCGACCACCGGTTCGGACGACGACTGCGATGCCGTCGACGACGACTGCGACGGCACGGTGGACGAGCACTGGACGACATACACGTGCGGCGATGGCGTGTGTGAGCGCAATGCAACCTGCTTCGCGGGCAGCGAGACCTGCTTCCCGGGCCCGCCCGTGGGAGCCGACAACGAGTGCGACGGCATCGACCAGAACTGTGATGGCACGGCGGACGAGCACTGGGTGCCCGTGACCTGCGGGCTGGGAGTGTGCGAGCGAACGGCCACCTGCACGGGAGGCGCCGTCTCGTGCACGCCGGGCGGCTCCTCGGGCACGTCCGAGACGCTGTGCAACGGCCTGGACGACGACTGCGACGGGTCCGTCGATGAGGACTGGTCATCGTACACGTGCGGCTCGGGCGGGTGCGTGGCCACGGCCACGTGCGTGCTGGGCGTGGAGCAGTGCATCCCGGGCCTGGGCGGACCGGACACTGACTGCGACCTCGACTGCGACGGGGTTCCGGACGATGACTACATTCCCACCACCTGCGGGACGGGCCTGTGCGTGAACGGCTCGACCTGCGTCCTGGGCGTGGAGGACTGCACGCCGCTTCCGGGCAGCCCGGACACGAACTGCGACTCGGTGGACGACGACTGCGACACCGTGGCGGACGACGACTACATCTCCTACACGTGTGGTGCGGGGGTGTGCCTGCGAACATCGGTCTGCACGGCCGGCACCGAATCCTGCACGATTGGCAGCCCGACGGGGGACGATACGGACTGCGACGGCGTCGACGAGAACTGCGTGGGAGGACCGGACGACGGCTACGTGCCCCGCTCATGCGGCGTTGGAGGCTGCATGAGGTTCTCGACGTGCATCGGCGGTGTCGATAGTTGCGTGGAGGGCACGCCCACGAGCGACGACAACTGCAACGGAATCGACGACGACTGCGACGGCGCAACGGACGAGCACTGGGTGCCCTACATGTGCGGCGTGGGCGTGTGCCAGAGACTCGCGACGTGCGTGGGCGGCGTGGCCGACTGCACGCCAGGCAGCCCCTCGGGCGACGACTCGGACTGCGATGGAGTCGATGACGACTGCGACGGCGGCATCGACGAGAGCTATGCGCCCATCCCCTGCGGCATGGGCGCCTGCCAGCGCATGTCCACCTGCTCGGGCGGCTCCGAGTCCTGTACGCCGGGAAGCCCCACGGGCGACGACTCGGACTGCGATGGAATCGACGATGACTGCGACGGCGCTCCCGACGAGCACTACCTGCCGTATTCCTGCGGTACCGGTGCGTGCCTGGGCACATCCACCTGCGTGGGCGGCGTGACCGACTGCACGCCGGGCGGCCCCACGGGCGACGACACGAACTGTGACGGGGTCGATGACGACTGTGACGGCACGCCGGACGAGCACTACGTGCCTTACACGTGCGGCACGGGGGCCTGCGTCCGGTTCTCCGCGTGCATGGGCGGCACCGAGTCGTGCACGCCGGGCACGGGGACGCCCGACACGGACTGTGACGGGGTCGATGACGACTGTGACGGCACGCCGGACGACGACTTCGTGGCCACCTTCTGCGGCGTGGGGACCTGCCAGAGCCTGTCCACGTGCGCCAGCGGCTCCGAGTCCTGCACGCCGGGCCCCACCACGGGAGACGACACCGACTGCAATGGACTCGACGATGACTGCGACGGATCGCCTGATGAGCACTACGTGCCCTACACATGCGGCGTGGGAGTGTGCGAGGCGACCTCGACCTGTGTGAGCGGGGTGGCGAGCTGCCTCCCGGGAGTCCCTTCCGGCACACCCGAGACCACCTGCAACGGCC
>JAFDER010000282.1 GCA_019310245.1 Deltaproteobacteria bacterium | reverse complement strand
CGTGTGCCGGCACACGCCCAAGGCGGACGGGGAGAGCTGCGACGACGGCACGTTCTGCAACGGCTACGAGATGTGCACGTCCGGCGCCTGCACATCGAGCGGCGACCCCTGCGGGACGTCCGGGTACACGTGCGTCGTTGGCACGTGCGACGAGGGCGCCGACACGTGCGACGTGGGCGCCGCCCCGGACGGGACGGACTGCGACAACGGCCTGTGGTGCGACGGTGACGACCAGTGCGTCTCCGGCACGTGCGAGAGCGGTCCCGGCCCCTGCACGGGCGGCGACGGGATCTGCAGCTACGCCACCTGCGACGAGATCGCGGGGACGTGCTCCACGACGACGGCGCCCGACGGCACGTCCTGCGACGACGGGGACCCGTGCAACGGCAGCGACGTGTGCTACGGCGGCACCTGTGCCCTGGACCCGCACCGTCCTTGCGACGACCGCAACGCGTGCACGGTGGACACCTGCGGCCCGGACGGGATGGGCGGCATCACGTGCGGCCATACCCCGGAGTCCACCGGGACGGCGTGCACGGACCTGGACGCGTGCGCCGGGAGCGCGAGCCGCGTGTGCGTGTCATCGGACTCGGGCACGTCGATGTGTGCGGCGGGCACCGACGCGCTGTGCGGCGACGGGAGCCTGTGCACGGTGACGGACTGCCGTGCTGGCTCGTGCACGGTGGTGACGTCTCCGCCGGCGCCTCCGAGCGTGGCGTGCGGGGCGAGCGTGGACGGGCACAACCTCTACGGAGCGAGCGACGTGTCGAGCTACGGCTCGTGCGGCAGCTCGCTGAACGCCGGCGAGGCGGTCTACTCGGTGACGCCGAGCGGGACGAGCCTGACGGTGGCTCTGAGCGGCGTGTGGTCCAGCGGCGACCTGACGGTGCTCGTGCTGGGCGACCGCTGCACGCCGTCGACGTGCCTTGGCTCTGCGGACACGGGGGGGAGCGGGAACGTGACGGTGGGCGTGACGCCGGGCTCGACCTACACCATCGTGGTGGACGGCGCCTCGAACGCGAGGGGCCTGTTCACCCTCACGGCCACGTGCTCGTGATGGACTTGGAGGGAGACATGAGACTCGACGCTGCGAGGTCAATGCGAGGCCTCGTCCTCCTGGCGGTGCCGGCGATCGTCCTCTTCGCCGCGGCCGCCTCGGCGCAGGATCCCTGCTGCACCGAGGACGACCAGCTCAACTGCCAGGACGGGCTGTGGTGTACGGGCGAGGAGACGTGCAACTGCTGGGGCGACTGCGATCCGGGCCTCCCGCGCAACTGCGACGACGGGGACTGGTGCACCGTGGACCGGTGCATCGACAGCGCTCCCGTGGCGCCGGGCGCCGGCATCGGGGTTGGCTACTGCGAGCACCGCAACATCTGCAACCCCTGCGAGCTGGACTCGGACTGCGACGACGGTGATGCGTGCACCGAGGACGAGTGCGTGCTCGGCACCTGCTACAACAACTCGATCATCTGTGACGATGCCGAGGTGTGCACCACTGATTCCTGCGATTCGGCCCTGGGGTGCGTGTTCGCGTGGATTCCCGGCTGCTGCCACCTGGACACGGATTGCGACGACGGGCTGTTCTGCACCGGCGTCGAGACCTGCGACACCCTGACGAACAGCTGCGTCCCGGGCACCAATCCCTGCGATCTGGGTCTCGTGTGCATCAACACGACCACCTGCAACGAGAGCACGGACACCTGTGACGTGGCGGCGGGGTGGTGCTACATCGCAGGCGCCTGCGTCGCGAGCGGCACGCGCCGTCCGGGAGTGGAGTGCGAGGCCTGCATCCCGGCCACGAATGCCTACGACTGGAGCCCGGCTCCCGCGGGCTGGGCGTGCAGCGGCGACACCATCGCGTGCACGGCCGACGAGTGCGACGGCGCGGGAAGCTGCGTCCACCCGGTGGACCCGGGCTGGTGCCTCTTCGGCGTGGTGTGCATCCCACACGGCACGGAGCGGCCCGGGCTCGAGTGCGTCTGGTGCGACACGGCCGTGAGCACCACGACCTGGTCGGACAAGCCCGTGACCGCGCCCTGCACGGACGACGGCCACACGTGCACGGACGACCACTGCGACGGCGCGGGGGCCTGCGAGCACACGTTCACCTTCTATTCCCCGAACGACACGTGTAGCGCCCCGGATCCCATGGCCATGAGCGGCACCGGGGTGAACCGGAACTGGACGGACACGGGAGACACGTACTGCGGACGCGACGACTACTCCTCTCCGTGCGGAGGCGCGGGCGGCGCCGATCTCGTGCACTCGTTCGACATCCCCACGGAGTACGAGACGTACCGCTACCGCGCCATGGTGGGCGGGCCTGCGGGCTTCAACTCCGTGGAGTACTTCTACGGGGGCAACACGGTGGTGCCGGGCTGCGGTCAGTCCTCGGCGTACATCAACTGCAACAACGACGGCGCGCCCGCGTGCTGGAGCGCGCGCACGGGCGACCTGGCACACGACGTGAACGACTCGTGCTGGTACCAGTCGCCGTCCGTGGGGGGGATGACGTTCCCCAACGGCCAGAACTACGTCGTCGTGGACTCCATCGGTGCGGGCAACTCGTACCAGGTGAAGGTGGATCGCGTGGACGCTCCCGACACGAGCAACTGCAACTTGCCCCTGCCGGAGATCCAGATGGGCGGGACGTGGACGGGACGCACGAGCGACGCCACGGTGGGCTGGGGCACGAACATGCCCTACTGCGTGCAGTCCTACCCGTTCGTGTTCTGCTACTACTTCAACATCTATCACATCAACCACATCAACGCGCCGTGGAACACGCTGAACCGGGGCTACATCGTGACGCTGGACGGGTACGACACGCCCGGCGGGTTCAACAACTCGATGTTCTTCGCGGTGAACCGGTGCGACAGCCCCTGGTACCTTCTCTCGTGCGACAACGACACGCAGCACTGGGTCGAGGGCGGATTCGGCCGCGGCTCGAAGGTGGTGACCGGGCCTCTGCCGGCCGGCCGCCTGGGCGGGATCATCGTGACGGGCTACCCGTGCGGTTCGTGGGTCGGGGGGAGCGGGAACTACACGATGAGCGTGGAGATCGACGACGACGGGGACGGCGTGCCGAACTCGTCCGACACGAGCACGACGCGCTACGGCTCGTACCGGACGGTGGGCGGCGGCGGCGGCGCGAAGCAGGTGCCGAGCTGGCCGTGGGGCGACCACGGCTACAGCTACTACTACCCGCGCAACGACAACCTCAGCGGCGGCCGCGAGGTGAACTACTACTACGACAACACCCTGCCTGGCCGGACGATGAACGTGCGGGTGTATCCCCGGGTGCGCGGCGACGTGTGGTTTGGCCAGCCGTCCCAGCTCTGGGACGCCAGGATCTGGTACCGGGTGCCGGTGAGTCAGAACGTGTACTGCCGCGGCTGGGGCTGGTCGTGGAGGACGGCGGGAACCTGGTACGTGTGCGACCCTTACGGAGCGGGCTCGTACGAGATGGTGCAGTTCTCGGGAAACACGGGCCGCTACTACATGGCGGTCGACTCGCGGACCACCACGCCGCGGGGCGGGTGGTACTCGCTCGAGTTCTACTAGGGAGGCGGGTGAGCCATGCAACCGATACAAGGTGAGGACATGCTGAAGACGCTTCTTCTGATGACCCTCGTGGCGATGCTCGCGGCCTGCGGGAGCGATCCCAGCCGCGAGGACGGCGAGGCGGACGGCTCGCCGGACGTGGAGACGGACGGCACGGTCCCGGACGGGACGCCGGACATGCCCAACCCGGACGTCACGCCGGACATGCCGTGCTACTGCGGCAACGCGATCCACGAGCCGGAGTGCGACGAGCAGTGCGACGACCGTGCTACTGCGGCAACGCGATCCACGAGCCGGAGTGCGACGAGCAGTGCGACGACGGCAACTACGAGAGCGGCGACGACTGCATCGCCTGCACGCTGGCCGTGTGCGGCGACGGCATGATCAGGAGCCTGCCGGCGAGCCCCTCCGATGTGGAGGAGTGCGACGACGGCAACGTGGAGGCCGGGGACGGGTGTGAGAACGACTGCACGTACACGTGCAGCTCGGACGAGGAGTGCGACGACGGCGAGGAGTGTACGACGGACGCGTGCGACAGCATGTACTTCCACACGTGCTACTCCATCTCCTCCGGCGAGGGCTCGGTGTGTGGCACGGGCGACATCTGCACGGGCCTGGGCACGTGCATCTCGGGAGCGTGCGTGCTCTCCGACCCCATGGACTGCGACGACGACCAGCCGTGCACCACGGACACGTGCGACGTGACGGAGGGGTGCGTGCACACGGGCCTTCCCGAGGGCACGCCCTGCGACGACGGGTTCTTCTGCTGGACGGGGGATCAGTGCTGGGGCTCGGGCTTCTGCTCGGGCGTCCCGGAGCACCCGTGCGACGACGGCAACCCGTGCACGGTGGATGAGTGCGACGAGGTGACGGACTCGTGCTCGCACAGCTCGCCCTCGTACCGGACGGTGGCGTGCGGCGGCGACGCCGCGGGCAACCTGATGAGCGCGCCGGACGTGTACGGCTCTCTCGTGTGCCCGTCGGGCACGCACGCCGCGGCGGGTGCGGACGAGGTCTACGAGGTGTCACGATCGACGTCCGGCACCGTGACGGTGACGGTGGACACGACGGCGTCCCCGTCGGGCACGGCGGTCTACGTCCTGACGGACGCGTGCGACGTCAGCTCGTGCATTGCGAAGCGAACAGCGAGACCGTGGCGAGCTTCAGCGCGACGGGCGGGACGACGTACTACGTCGTGGTCGACTCGCCCTCGGGTGGCGGAGCCTACGAGTTCGACGTGTCCTGTCCGTGATCCACGATGCGTCGTTCCATCACAGCGCTCATCTCGGCTCTCGCGGCCCTCCTGCTCACGGCATGTCCGGACAAGGGAGCCGAGGTGGAGCCTTCCTCCGAGCTGGCATCGCCCGTCGTCGAGGAGGCTCGGCCCGCCGCCGAGGTGTCTCCGGCCAGGGAGCCTGCCCCCCGGTCGATCGCCCCGGCGAAGGAGTCCGTCTGCGACTGCACGTGCGAGGGCGAGAGCTGCAGGTGCTCGCCCCTGACATGGAGGACGGGCTGCACCTGCTACGATGACGAGATGAAGGACTGCACGTGCGACTGCAAGGGCGAGACCATCGTGTCCGTCGACGAGGTCACGGCCGAGGCCATCGTGAAGACCAATCCCGACGACCGCATCCAGGCCCCGGACCGCGAGGCACTCGCCGAGGAGGTGCCTCCTCCCCCCCCGCCCCCCGCACAGCCCTGATGCGTCCCCATCGGTCCGCTACACTCGGCAGCATGTGAGCAGAGAGGAACGTCCACGGCGGGGGGACGCGGTCGGCAGCCCGTGGGACTCCAGAACCTGTCGTTGACTTTCAGGTGAGAAAGTTGCCGCCGCGGAGCATCGTTGCGTTCGTCTGCACGTAGGCTGCCTGCGGTCCCCCCGACCGCGCACGCTCCCCGGGCGACAAGGGCGTGTTGGGGCGCGGGGTCGAGGGCACCATACAGATCCCCGGTGCCGGAGTGCCCCGCGCTCCTCACGCCCGTGCAGCAGGGTGTGCCTTGGACCCGTGAGAGCGTGCTCAGAGGATTCCGGAGACGAACGTGCAGATCCCCTCGAGGAAGTCGCGGTCCTCGTTCGTGAACGGAGAGGTGACGTGCGAGTCGATGTCGAGCTCTCCCGCGATGGCGCCGTCCTTGAACAGGGGGAGCACGATCTCCGAGCGCACGCTCGCGCTGCACGACAGGTAGTTGTCCTCGGCGGTGACGTCATGGACGACGAAGGTCTCACCGGACTCGGCGGCCTGGCCGCAGATGCCCTTGCCGAACGGGATGCGCACGTGCTCCGTGGGCTCTCCCGCGAACGGGCCGAGCACGAGCGTGCGCGTGCCTGGCTCGACGAGGTAGAACCCCACCCAGTCGTAGTGGTCCACGTTCTCGCGCAGCAGATCGCTGATCGTCTGCAGCTTCGCGTCGCGCTCGCCGGGCCCAGTGATGACGCCGTGCACGCGGGAGAAGAGGTCGTGGAGGTGATCGCTCATGTGCTCCTCCGTGTTGCGACGAGGAAGGCGAGGGATGACCCGGCGGCGACGGCGAGGATCAGCGCGCCCCACTGGACCGCGTGGAGCGGCCCCAGCACGATCTCGTAGTCGCCACGCAGGTACCCGGACGCGAAGCGTGCGAGCGATGCGGCGAGCACGTAGGCGCTGAAGATCGTTCCGTCGCGCAGCCGCGGGCCGCCCGCGCGCAGGAGCGCCCAGAGCGCGATCGCGGCGAGTACGGCCGAGAAGCCCATCTCGAGGAACCGGACAGGGACGGTCCGCTCGATCGCGCTCGTGTGCAGATGGGACATCGTGACGTGGAGCCAGCCGTCCGTCATTCTGCCGTAGCAGCAGCCCGCGAGGACGCAGCCCGCCTTGCTCACGGAGAAGCCCAGGGCGGTCGGAGCCGAGAGGACGTCGAGGATCCTGCCCGGCCCGGGCCTCACGAGCGGAGTGAGCCCGAGGCCACCCACATCTTGCCCGGCATGAAGGGGAACTCGACGAGCTCGAAGAACAGGCGCGATCCCAGGTAGAGCCCGAAGAGGGCGGCGGCGGCGATGACGAGCGTGTCGCGCACCGAGGCACCGGCGCGCCGAGCGACGAGGTACAGGGCCGCGGCGTAGATCACGGCCGTGACAACGCCCCAGGCCTGGTAGGCCCCGAGGGGGCCGAATGTGGGGTCCTCGATCATCAGAGCATCGTGGAGAGCAGGTCCGCGACGCTCTCGACGGTCAGCGCGTCCACGGTGAGGCCCAGGATGAGCAGGCTGCCCTCCACCTCGAGCTCCATCGCGTCGAGCGACGACCCCAGGCCGGGCACGAACAGCCGGACGGTGGGCGCGTAGACGTCGAGCATCTTGGCGAGCGCGTCGCGCTTCATCAGGGCCCTCTCGGGCCGGTCGTAGGCAGCCACGATCCTCAGCGTGGCGGGAGCGTCGGGGTCGAGGCCGATCCACGCCTCCGCGACTCCGGCCAGGATCGTGGTGAGGTTCCACGGGGTGCAGCAGAGCTTCTCGAACTCGGCGCCGTCCACGTACACGGCCAGTGGGGGCGGCTTCCCTCCTATCTCGGGCGCCCTGGAGAGCTTGCCGATGAGCTTCGAGTCACCGCCCTTGCGCGCGATGATCCAGCTGGCCCACACGCGGCACTCGCCCGGGTCGGGGGCGGCCAGGTACGCGACGAGCCGGGGCGTGAAGCGTACGGCGCATACCGAGGCCCTCAGATCCGTACCCCACGAAAGCGTCGTGTCGCGCGCGAGGACGCCGAGCATGGCTCCTTCCTCGAGCGCGGCCAGCGTGCCGGCCTCGTACTTCTTTGCGTGGAAGTCCAGGACGAAGTCCTCGAACCAGTCCACGTCCTTCTCGTAGGCCACGGCAACCACCAGGAGCGCCGAGCTCTCGTCGAGGGAACGCCCCGTCACGATGATGTCCGTTGCGTCCTCGATGGGGGCGCGCTCCGCGGCCTCGAGCGCGCGGCCCAGGGCGGGAACGGAGCCGGTCGCCTGCCTCTCGAGGCCGCCGAGCAGGACCGACGTGAGCCTGGAGTCCTGCAGCGTCGCCATGCTCGTGCGGATGATCATGGCCTCGCCGGGTACGATGACGTCCTCGACGGTGAGCGCGAGCCCCGCCTCCCCTGCCGGTGCGGCCGGACCCTTCGCCGGCCCACCGCAGCCTGCGAGCGCCAGGGCGATGATGAGGACCGCTCTGCGTCTCACCATGATCCGCCTCCTGCCGAGTCCACGATCTCGAGGAGCCTGTCGCCCTCGATGGATCCGCGCACCACGATTCCCTTGTTCAGGAGCTCGACGTGAAGGCCCTCGACCCACTCGCTCATCCCGACGTCCACGACGGAAGGGTCCTTGGCCGCGCGCACGAGGAACGTGTTGACCTCCTGGGCGAACCAGATGGGCTTGATGGGCTTGCCGGGCAGGAGGCCGAGCCTGAAGTTGATCGGCCCTGGAGCCTGGACGGCCAGGAGGAACCGCGAGCCAACGATCGAGGGCAGGTTCTTCTCGTGGAACCAGTCCGTGATGCTCGGCGGCGCGATTCCGGCGACGACGAGCGCCGCATCGTCCTGGATCGTGGTGCGGGCCAGATAGGCCACCTGCGCGTTCATGGCGCTGCCCGTCGTCTTGCGATCCATCAGGTCGAGCGTGCGGCCGGTGAGCCCCTCCGGGCCGTTGATGAACAGCCCGTCGCCCGCGTCCACGAGCACCGTGTTGCCGATGCGCAGGCCGGGATGGCCGCGCACCTTGCACGGGGACGCCGTGGCACCCTTCTCCCTGGCCCAGTCCTTGACGTCGGAGAACAGCGTCTCGGTGGCCATGTCGCCCTCGATCACGATGAAGAACGCGGGGCCCGTGAGGGTGACGTAGATCCCCCCAGCGATCCGGTGGATGACGTCGAGGTTCTCGCTCAGGAACGTCGCACTCGAATCCTCGGCCGCGGGAATGTTGCCCTCGAGCCGTTCGAGCAGGGGCGAGACCGGCCCCTGCCTGAGCGCGTCGATGTCCGCCCACGCGATCGCGATCGGCGCCGGAGGCAGGATCGCCGCTGCCGCGGCGAAGTCGGAGAGCGGATCGGGATCCTCCGGCGGGACCGCCGGCGGACGGGGGCCGCTGCCGGATGCGCCCGAGCAGCCCAGGGCGAGGCACAGGGCCGCCGCGGTGCAGGAGAGCGTCTGCAGTGGTGCGAGCATGTCCAAGAATACTAGTACCGCCGCCCTCCTCTTTCAACTTGTGTCGCTCGTGTTGCAAACCAGCGGGGCATCGTCCAAGATGGTCTGTCGAGATGGGATCGAAGCGGTCAGCCCTCGTCACCGGCGCCACGGGATTCGTCGGGAGGCACCTCGTGACGAGGCTTCTCGAGGAAGGCTGGCGCGTCAGGGCACTCGTGCGCGGCGACCCGGCGAGCCGGAACCTCGACGAGAGGGCGGAGCCCGTGGCCGGGGACCTGACCCGGCCGGCGAGCCTGTCGGGCGCCGCCTCGGGCGTGGACGTGCTCTTCCACGCGGCCTGCGCCACGGCCTCGACGTTCGCCTCGGACAGGGAGGCGGAGCGGCTGTTCATGCGCATCAACCGGGACGGGACGGAGGCCGTCGCGAGGGAGGCCGCGCGGGCGTCCATCAGGCTGGTCCACCTGTCCTCGACGGCCGCCATGGGCATCGGCCCCGAGCGCGGCGTGGTCGACGAGGAGACCCCCTGCAGACCGCTGAGCCCGTACGGACGCTCGAAGCTCGCGGCCGAAGAGGTGGTGCAGGAGCTCGTGCGCGACGGCGGTCTCGAGGCGGTGATCGTCAGGCCCTGCATGGTGGCGGGACCCGGGAAGAGGGGGGGCGAGGTGAGGAACCTGATCCGCATGGCGGGGCTCGGGCTCGTGCCCATCGTGCTCGGCAGCGAGGATGCGGTCAAGCCGATCGTGTTCGTCGACGATCTGGTCTCGGCCGTGCTCCTGGCAGCGGAGCATGGCACGTCCGGCAAGGTCTACCTGATCCACGACGGCATGAGCCACACGGTCCGCGAGATCGTCGAGGCTGCGGGCCGTGTCGCCGGCCGCAAGAGGCCCTCCATCCCGGTGCCTGCCCTGCCACTCGAGGCGGCGGCGGCCGTGTTCGAGGCCGTCCACAAGCGCGTTCCCTCGTTCGATCCTCCGCTGACGAGGGGCCGGCTCGACCTGCTCAGGGCCACGAGAAGGATCTCGATCAGGCGCGCCCGCGAGGAGCTGCGATACGAGCCCCGATGGACGGACGTGGAGGAGATGCTCAGGCTGTCGGTATGAGTGCCGAGATCGAGCCCATCGGGATCACGTTCGACAGGCTCAGGCTCGGTGCCGTCCAGGCCGACCTCGTCAGGAGGTTCGGCTGGACGCGCGTGATCGAGGTGAGGGCGGGCGGGGCCAAGGCCAAGCCCTCGCTCTACTCGCTCGGATTCGCGCGTGCGGGGTGCCGCGTGGACCTCCAGGGTGGCAGCCCCGAGGCGCTCGACGACTGGAGGGCCCTCGGCCTGGGCGGACGCGTCAGGCTGCTCGATGACGACCTGGATGGACTCGCCTCGTCGGGACGCTCGTGGGACGTGGCATGGAACTTCGTGACCGCCTCGCGCGAGAGGGCGTTCGTCCGGATGCTGGGCGCCATGTCGCGCCTCGCCCCCCACGTGATGACCGTTCACTGCAACGGGATGCACTACGGCCAGCCCTGGCACAGGTTCCTGCACTCCGCCTTGGCCCTCGAGTGGACGCACGGCGCGTGGGAGAACGAGTTCCCCGGCATGGTGGGCCTCGCGTATCGAACGGCGGGGCTCGAGACCGCGGCCGTCGGGTTCTTCGATGCTCCGGGCTGGCCCGATCCCCCCGGCTTCCGTGACGTGAGGCTCCACCTGAGCGGCGTTTCTGGCGGGGAGGACTCGGTCTCGTGGCACGCGCCCATCGTGGACATCTACAGGACGGGCAGCGTTCCTCTCGCCCTGAGATTGCTCGCGCTCGGCGAGAAGCTCCAGCCCCTCCTGGTCAGGGCCGTCCTGGCCCACCTCTACCTCCATGTGGGTGAAAAGCGGTGAGGCGTCGGCTTCTCGAAAGGGCGGGCGTGGCGCAGGCGGGTCTCGTCGTCGAGATCGGGGATCCGGACACCGGCCTCGACGTGGAGCTGCGCGGCATGGTCCGCGGCCGCCTCGAGATCGTCGAACCCTCCTCGAAGATCCTGCCCCAGGATGACGGATGCGTGGACGTCGTTGCGTTCGAGAGGGTCCTGATGTGGGCTGCCGACCCCGAGGCGATCGTCGGGGAGATCCACAGGGTGCTCAGGAGCGGAGGCCGCGCGCTCGTCCTCGCCGAACCGGACTACCACGCCGTGGTGGAGCATCCGCCCGAGGCCGGCATCCACGGCCTCGTGGCCGGAGTGATGAGGAAGGCCGGGGCCGACCCCGCCGTGGGCCGCCGGCTCAGGGACCTGTTCCGGCCCGCGATGTGGTCGACCGAGCTGTTCCTCCACCCTCCCGATCCGGAGCCGGGCCCGACCGGCGAGGCCCTCGAGGAGCTGATCGGCGATGCGCGCAGGGTCCTGGCGGAGGCGGTGGACTCCGCGGTTCTCGACAGGTGGGAGAGCGAGGTCCGGGACGCGTCCGCCCAGGGGATCCTGCTCGTGTTTCTGCCCACGTTCGCCCTCGACGCCACGAGGCGGGACGTTCGATCTTGACAACCCCGCCCCGGGGCATAAGACTTCTGGACCGTTCAACGGTGGACGAAGGCGGGAATAACTCAGAGGTAGAGTGACAGCTTCCCAAGCTGTAGGTCGCGGGTTCGAATCCCGTTTCCCGCTCGGGGCAAGATGATCTACTTTCTCATTGCCTTCATCTGGAACGCGTTCGTCATTCTCGCTGCGCATCGACGTGCCGCCCGCGCCCGCGCGCCGGCCTCCCGGCCGGCTCGCGCGCTGGATGGGGCGCGGCGAGATGGACATGGAGTCGCTGATCTCGATGCTCGATCGTGCGGGCAGGGATCCCGCCCTGCGCGGCGTGCTCGTCACCGTGCCGGCGATCTCCATGCCGCGTGCGGACGCGGCAGAGCTCCGGCAGGCGCTCGGCCGCGTCGTGGGTGCCGGCAAGCAGGTGACGCTCGTCCTGCGCGAGGGCGGGGGACTGCGCGAGATCCGCCTCGCACCGCCCGGCGCCAGGCTCGTGTTGCATCCATCCGCCGTCCTCAGGCTCGAGGGCCTGGCAGCGATGCCTCTCTCGTTGGGCGAGCTGCTCGGGAGGATCGGCGTGAGGGCGGACCTCGAGGCGGTTGGCGAGTACAAGACCGCGCCCGAGATGTTCACCAGGGCGGGCCTGTCGGAGAGAAACCGCGAGCAGATCACGGCCCTGCTCGAGGACCTGGATGCATCGAGGGTGGCCGACGTCGCGGAGTGCAGGGGCGTCGATCTCCACACCGTGCGCGCGTGGATGGCCACGGGCGTCTTCACTGCCGGCGAGGCGGTCGAGGCCGGGGTGGTCGACCAGGCCTCGTTCGACGACGAGATCGAGAGCGCCCTGGGGCAGGACGTGCGCGTGGTGCGGCCCGACGACACGGCCGTGCGGATGAGAGCGAGGTGGCGCTTCGTCTCTCCGAGGAGGCCCGTCGTCGTCGGCATCGTGGGCGTTCGCGGTCAGATCCTCTCACGGGCGGCGGGCGTCATGGGGGGGCGCGCCGCGCTCGCCTCGCGGATCGTTCCGGCCATCGAGCGGGCGGGGCGCGACCCGCGTCTCAAGGCCTTGGTCCTCGACATCGACTCGCGGGGAGGATCCTCTATCGCCTCGGACGCCATCTACAGGCAGGCGCGGGCGGCGGCAGCGCGCAAGCCGGTCGTTGCGTATCTCGGCAACGTGGCCGCCTCGGGTGGGTACTACGTTGCGGCGGCCGCCCACGAGATCATGGCGGGCGCCGATACGATCACGGGATCCATCGGCGTCTTTGGCGGAAAGATCACCTCGGACGGCGGGCTGGAGAGGCTGGGGATCAACGCCGAGAGGGTGACGCTCGGCGATCCCGGCGCCGGGATCATGCTGCCGGACCGCCCCTTCGACGACGAGGAGCGCGGGCTCGTTCGGCGGGAGATGCAGGCCGTCTACGAGACGTTCCTCGACGTGGTGGCATCGCGCAAGGGCAGGACGGTGGACGAGGTGGATCGTGTCGGGCGGGGGCGAGTCTATACGGGGCGGCGCGCGCTCGAGGTCGATCTCGTCGACAGCCTGGGCACGAGGGCCGATCTCGTGAAGGCCCTTGCGAAGAGGATCGGATGCCCTCCCGGGAGGATCCGGTTCAGACACCTGGAGAGGGGGAATCCGCTCGAGGCGATCGCCGCGAGCGGTCCGCTGGGCGCCGCGGCCTCGAGCGTCAGGGACACCGCGAGGCTCCTTGCGGCCGAGCGGATCGCGCTCGAGCTCCCCTTCCACATGATCATGGGATCAGGGTGATCGAACGATCACTTCCGTGGTGCAAACCGACTTCCGTTTGATCTTCATGGGTTCGGATCTTGTTGCCTTTTGAAATACGCGCGTCTATCATCGACTTCCGCTTTTGGTTCCATTTTCGCGGAGGCCTTCATGAGCACTCTCGACCAACTCGCCGAAATCCTGTCAAGCCTCAAGCATGACCC
>JAFDER010000281.1 GCA_019310245.1 Deltaproteobacteria bacterium | reverse complement strand
AAGCAGCTCGCTACGACGAGGGGAGAGAGCGTCAACTCGACGGTCCTGTACATCCTCGGCCAGGCGCTGGGGGTCAGTGAGCGGCTCGAGAGGTTGGAGCGCTATGCCACGTGGGAAGAGGCGGATCGCAGGCAATTCGACGAGGCACTCCGGGTGCAGAGGACGATCGATGGCAAACTCTGGAGATAGCTCCAGGATCGTGCTCGACAGCTAGGCCTACTCGGTCTTCAGGACCGGCAACCAGGACGTGCTGGAGGCCATGGCGGCTGCAACCACCGTGCTCGTCCCCACGATCGTGCTCGGCGAGCTCGAGGCGGGCTTCCGCCTGGGGTCGCACGAGAAGATGAACCGGCAGGCACTGGAAGAGTTTCTGGAAGAGCCCTTCGTGAAGGTCGTGCCCGTGACGCGTGACGCGAGCAGGACGTACGGCCGGATCGTCCACGACCTCAGGAAGCGGGACAAGCCTATCCCCACCAACGACATCTGGATCGCCGCGTGCACGATCTCCTGCGGGGCGACTCTCGTCACGCTCGATACGGACTTCAGGAATGTCAGGGGGCTCTCGCGCCTGGTGCTTCGATAGAGACGCCCTCGGGCCGCAGCCACCATGCGGAAAGTTCTCGCTCGGCCGAAGTGGATGGCGACCTGATCGTCTGCGGGGTTCTCTGTCAGGTTTCCGCCTGGTAGGATCAGGGATTGCGCCCTGATCGGAGACCATCTTGCCCCACTGTCTCGGAATCGACATCGGATCCACCGCGGTCAAGGCGGCACTCCTGACTCCGGACGGGAGGCTGTCGGGCGTCTGGTCCCGGCCCATCATCGGACTGCCCGACGAGGCGCTCGCGGGCCTCGTCGACGGGATCCCGGATCCCGGAGGCGACGTCCGGATCGGCATCACGGGCACCGGCCGCGGCATCGTCAAGGCCCGGGTCCACGAGCTCAGCGAGGTGGTGGCCCTGGCGCGGGCCGTCTCCTTCCTGAGCCGGGACGCCCGCACGGCCATCGAGATCGGGGGCCAGTCGGCGCGCTTCGTGGTGATCGAGGAGGGCTCCGGCACGCTGCTCGAGTTCGGCATGAACCAGCAGTGCGCGGCGGGCTCCGGCTCGTTCTTCGAGCAGCAGGCCGTGCGGCTGGGCCTCGACGTCGAGGCATTCGCCCGCCTCTCGGCCGGGGCGCCGCGCGGGGCGACCGTCGCCGGCCGCTGCTCCGTGTTCGCGAAGTCGGACATGGTCCACCTCCAGCAGAAGGGAACGCCGGTCGGGGAGATCGCCTACGGGCTGTGCCTCGCGATGGCGCGCAACTTCACGGCGACCGTGATCCGCGGACGAGGCGTCGTGCCGCCGCTGATCCTGGCCGGAGGGAGCGCCCGCAACGAGGGGCTGGTGCGCGCGCTCGCCGAGGTGCTGGGGCTCGAGCCCGGCTCACTGCGCATCTCGCCGCACCCGGGCGCCGAGGGGGCCGTGGGGGCGGCGCTCTCGGCCCTGGAGCTGGGCGAGGGCCCGACCGTGGCCTGGACCGGCATCCTCGACGCGCTCGACACCGGGGGGCCGCGGGGACGGAGCACGACCCTCGAGGCCCTCTCGATCGAGCCCGGCGGGCCAGCCGCGCTCGATCCGCCGGCCGCCCGACGGGACGCGAGCGTTTTCATGGGCGTGGACGTGGGATCCGTGAGCACGAATCTCGTCCTCCTGGACGGGGACGCGGAGATCATCGAGGGCATCTACCTGCCCACCCGCGGCCGGCCCATCGAGGCCATCGGCCGGGGCCTCGACCTCATCCGCGAGCGGTTCGGAGAGGGGCTGGACGTGCTCGGCGTCGCGGTCACGGGAAGCGGGCGCCACCTCGCCTCGCACATTTTGGGCGCGGACATCGTCAAGAACGAGATCACGTGCCAGCTCGAGGGAGCCGTCGAGATCGTCCCGGACGTCGACACGATCTTCGAGATCGGAGGCCAGGACTCGAAGTACATCCACGTGAGCGGGAGCAGCATCGACGAGTTCGTGATGAACAAGATCTGCGCCGCCGGCACGGGATCGTTCCTCGAGGAGCAGGCGGACAACCTGGGCGTGGAGATCGTGGACGACTTCTCGCGCCTCGCGGCGGAATCGACGGGCCCCGTCGACCTCGGATGCCAGTGCACGGTGTTCATGCACAGCGAGGTGGTGGAGGCGCGGCGCCGCGGCACCTCCATCCCGGACATCTGCGCGGGACTGGCGTACTCGGTCGCGCGCAACTACCTCGACCGCGTGGTGGCGGGACGCAGGACCGGCCGGTCGATCGTCTTCCAGGGCGGCGTGGCTCACAACCCGGCCGTCGTCGCCGCGTTTCGGCACATCCTCGGCGTCCCGGTGCACGTCCACCCCCATGCCGGGCTCTCGGGAGCCATCGGCGCGGCCCACCTCGTGCGCCGGGCCCCTCCGGAGAGCACGGCCTTCCGCGGATTCGACTCCTGCCGCGACCACGAGATGAGGAGCTTCGAGTGCAAGTCGTGCACCAACCGCTGCCAGGTCAACCAGATCCGGATCGATGGGGACAAGATCCACTTCGGCGATGCCTGCGAGAAGTACTCGAGCCGCGTCGCCGGCAGTACTGAGGATGACGCGCCGGACCTGCCGGCTCTCTGGCAGGAGGTGGAGCGCTCGTACCTCGAGCCGCCACCCAGTCCCAGGGGGCGCATCGGCATCCCGCGGGCCTCCGCCCTCCTCGACCAGCTCCCGTTCTGGCACACGTTCTTCGCGAGCCTCGGATACGAGGCCGTCCACTCCCGGCCCAGCTCCCAGACGACGCTGCAGGCAGGCCTGCACAGGCTGCCGGCCGAGACCTGCCTGCCGATCAAGCTCGCCTTCGGCCACGTGCAGGAGCTCGCCGAGGCCGGCGTGGACCACGTCTTCCTGCCCTCGATCCTGACCCGGCCTGGGGACGAGCCGCGATACTCGCACTCCTGCCCCTACGTCCAGGCCGTGCCCTACATGGTCAGGGCGGCCATCTCCGCCTCGTTCCTGACGCCCGAGGTGAACCTGTCCGGAGGGGAGGAGCCGTTCTCCCGGGGAATGGGGCCGCTGGCATTCTCGCTGGGCGTGGACGAGGTGGACATCCAGGACGCCTACCACGACGCCGTCTCCGCCCGGGACGACTTTCACGAGAGGCTCGTGGAAGCCGGCAGGGAGACCCTCGAGCGTGCCGGGCGTGCCATCGTCGTCATCGGCAAGCCGTACAACGTCCTCGATCCCTACCTGAACATGAACATGATGCAGCACCTGCGGAGGCTCGGCGAGACGGCGATCCCCATGTGGTGCCTGCCGATCGAGGAGCAGGAGCTCGACCCGCGATCCGAGAGGTTGCCCTGGCACATGAACCGGGCGATCGTCCGCGCCGTGAGCTACTGCGTGCGCGACGACCGCCTGTTCCCCGTCATCGTCTCCAACTTCGGCTGCGGACCGGACGCCTTCACGCAGCCGCTCCTGGAGCAGATGCTCGACGGCAGGCCGTCACTCTTCCTGGAGTTCGACGAGCACCGCGCCGAGGCCGGGCTGGTCACGCGCCTGGAGGCGTTCCTGGACGAGATCGACGGGCCGGGGCGCCCCGCTTCACACGCCGACCGCGCGCTCGAGGCCCGGTCCGTCGAGGCGCCGCCCGCCGCCGAGCGGCGCTCGTTCGTTCTCCCGTACTTCTCGGACCACGCCCATGTCTTCTCGGGCGCCCTGCGCGCCGCCGGCCACGAGACGCGCATCCTGCCGCTGCCCTCGGAGGAGATCAGGCTGCTGGGCGAGGCCCACACGTCCGGCAAGGAGTGCCACCCCTACAGCCTGCTCACGGGCGACCTCGTGCACCTGGCCCGATCGGAGCGCAGGGGAGGCGAGGCATTCTTCTTCCCGGGGACCTCGATCCCGTGCCTCCTGCACCAGTACGGCGACGGCCACCGCCTGCTGCTCGAGCGCATGGGCGTCTCGGACCTCTCGGTCGTGACGCCGGGGTTCGGGGAGCTGAAGGATCTGCTGGGGGTCGACATCGGCGCCCGCATGTGGCGGGGGCTCGTGGCGGTGGACCTGCTGATCAAGATGGTCTGCGAGACGCGGCCCTACGAGCTGGAGCGCGGCCAGACCGACGAGGCGCACCGCCGGAGCCTCGAGGACATCGAGGTCGCCATCGCCACGGACGAGCTGTCCGCGGCCCTGACGATGGTCACATCGCGCCTCAGGCTCATCCCGGTCGATCGATCGAATCCACGACCGGTCGTGGGCGTGGCCGGCGACATCTTCACGCGCATCAACCCCGTGGGGAACCAGGATCTCTTCACGTGGCTCGAGGAGCGGGGCTACGAGGTCTGGCCCGCCCCGTTCCTGGTGGACATCACGGACTTCTCGCTCCGCCGCAGCTGGGAGACGAGCACCCTGGGCGAGGCCGCCCTTCTCGGCGCCCTCATGGTGCGCAAGAACGTGGAGAGCTGGCGCGCACGGAGGATGTTCCGCGGCAAGATCAAGCGCGTTGACGAGCCGGGCTACCAGGAGGTGCTCGACATGGCGAAGCCCTACCTGGGCGAGCAGCAGAACGAGGTCCTCGTGCTCAACGTGGCGAAGATGGTCGACTTCGCACGCCGCGGCGTGGACGGGATCGTCAACGCCCTGTGCTTCAACTGCATGCTCGGAACGGTCTCGGCCTCCATCACGACCAGGATCCGCCGTGACCACGATTCGATCCCCATCACGAACCTGCTCTACTCCTCGGTCGAGGGCAGCCAGCGCGCGATGCTGGAGGCCTTCCTGCACCAGGTCGAGGCCCACACGCGGAAGAGATCCCGGACCGCGGCCGTGAAGCAGCGCGAGACCGGCCTGCTCGCGCGCCTCTGGCCGAGCGATTGACCGCGGCGATTCGTTCGATCAGGGTTCACCGGAGAGCTTGGCACTGACGAGCCGGTTGAGGCTGATGTTGCTCTCGCTGGCCTCCTGGACGAGCCTGCGGTGGACGTCCGGGGGGACGCGGACGACGAACCTGCCGCTGAACCTGCGCGTCGCGATGGGCTCGGGGATCTTCTCGCCGCTCCTGCGCATGTCCGCAACCACGCCGG
>JAFDER010000280.1 GCA_019310245.1 Deltaproteobacteria bacterium | reverse complement strand
CGAAGGACGCGATCCTGGGCAGGCTCACGCCCGTCGAGTCCATGGCCGCGTTCAAGGATGTGGACCTCGCGGTCGAGGCCGCGACCGAGAACATGGATCTCAAGCTCAAGCTCTTCACGGCCATGGACGACGCATGCCCGGACGGGGCGATCCTGGCCACGAACACGTCGTCGATCTCGATCACCTACATCGCGGCGGCCACCAAGCGGCCCGAGAAGACGATCGGCATGCACTTCATGAACCCCGTGCCGGTCATGAAGCTCGTCGAGATCATCAGGGGCCTGGCCACGGACGACGAGACGTACAGGGCCACCGTCGAGGCGTCCGAGAAGATGGGAAAGACGTGCGTCACTGCGAACGACGCGCCCGGGTTCATCGTTAACCGACTGCTCATCCCCATGCTCAACGAGGCGGTCTTCGCGTACCAGGAGGGGCTCGGCACTCCGGAGGACATCGACCAGGCCATGAAGCTGGGGCTCAACCACCCCATGGGCCCGCTGGCCCTTGCAGATCTCATCGGCCTGGACACGGTCCTGGCCATCGCCGAGGTCCTGCACAAGGGGCTGGGCGACGGCAAGTACCGGCCGTGCCCGCTGCTCCGCAAGTACGTGGATGCGGGCTGGCTGGGCCGCAAGACGGGGCGTGGCTTCTACCAGTACTAGGTCATGGGATACGAAACGATCCTGTTCGACGAGTCCGGGGGGATCGTCACCTGCACGTTCAACCGGCCCGACAGGCGAAGGGCCGACTTCAAGAGAAAGTGACGAGGAGGACCAATGAAGCTCGAGTTCACGGAGGACCAGCTCGCGGTCCAGGACATGGCACGCAAGTTCGCGGACGAGCAGGTCGCACCGCTGGCCCACGAGCTGGACGAGAAGGCCGAGTACCCGGCGGACCTGATCGCACAGCTCGGGGAGCTCGGCCTCATGGGAGTGGCCATTCCCGAGGAGTGGGGCGGCTCCGACATGGACTACATCACGTACGTGCTCGCCATGGAGGAGATCTCCAGGGGATGCGCCGGGACGGGCGTGATCATGAGCGTGAACAACTCGCTCGTGTGCGACCCCCTGCTCAAGTACGGAACGGATGACCAGAAGAAGGAGATCCTCACTCCGCTGGCCTCGGGCGAGCAGCTCGGCTGCTTCGGCCTGACCGAGCCGGGAGCCGGCTCGGACCCTGCGGCCCTGCGGACCACGGTCAAGCAGGTGGGCGACGAGCTCATCCTGAGCGGCGAGAAGATCTTCATCACCAACGCTCCCCAGGCCGACTGGGCCGTCATCTTCGCCATCGAGGACAAGGAGAAGAAGCACAGGGGCGTGAGCGCGGTGCTCGTGCCCATGAAGGATCATCCCGGCGTGAGCGCGGGGCCCAAGGAGATCAAGATGGGCATCCGTGCGTCCCACTCGTCCTCCATCGTGCTCGAGGACGTGAAGCTGCCCGCGACGCACAGGCTGGGGGACCGGGGGATGGGCTTCACGGTGGCCATGACCACGCTCGACGCCGGCCGCATCGGGATCGCCGCTCAGGCGCTGGGGATCGCCGCGGCGGCCCTGAACGAGAGCGTGGCCTACTCCAAGGAGCGTGAGACGTTCGGCAAGCCCATCTCACAGCATCAGGCCATCCAGTTCATGATGGCGGACATGGCCACCGAGCTCGACGCGGCGCGCATGCTCACGCTCAAGGCGGCGTGGCTGAAGGACCACGAGCGGCCCTACTCGCGCGAGTCGGCCATGTGCAAGGTCTACGCCGCAGAGATGTGCATGAAGCTCACCACGAAGGCCATCCAGATCCACGGCGGCTACGGCTACCTCAAGGAGTACGCCGTGGAGCGCCATTTCCGCGACGCGAAGATCACCGAGATCTACGAGGGGACGAGCGAGATCCAGCGCCTCGTGATCGCGAGATACCTTCTGAAAGGATGATGCGATGATCCGCAACGCCCTGGCGCTTTCGTGCGCCCTCCTTCTGTCCTGCGGCCCCAAGCCTCCACCACAGGAGCCGGAGCCCGAGCCAGAGACCGAGCCCGAGCCCGAGACGCAGCCGGAAGACGAGCTGCAGGTCGTGGGGCTCACGGGCTCGCTCAGCCAGTCCGAGGTCAACGGCACCATGGAGACGAAGGCCATCCCGGCCTTCAACCTGTGCTTCAAGTACTACCTCGAGGATCACGAGTTCCTCTTCGGCGACCTCAAGCTGAGCTTCAAGGTCATGTCGAGCGGCAAGGTCAGCGAGGTGACGCTCGTGCACTCGTCATACGGCGACTACGAGCTCGAGCAGTGCTTCGTGGGTAAATCGAAGTTCCTCAAGTTCCCCAAGCCTCACGGAGGCGGGACCGAGGTGACGTACGACTTCTCGACCGAAGTGCTGCCGGGCGTGAAGACCCCGCAGGGGGGCTCCACGATCAAGTTCAAGAACGCACTGGCTCCCTTCCAGCCGGAGATCAAGAAGTGCCTGGGCGGCAAGAACTCGGGCTACACCGTGACCTTCTACCTCGGGGACTCGATGAGCGAGGAGGTGGAGAACGAGAACGGAAAGCTCGTCACCAAGACCCTGAGCCGCGTCCTGACCCTGGGCGGGTACGGGCCGGACGGATCCCGCGAGGGCCTCGAGTGCCTGTTCGATGCGTCCAAGGGCTGGAAGCTGGCGATGGACGTCGACGGCGTACGCAAGGTCACCCTGGAGCTCTAACATCCAGTATCAGTGACGGTTTTCCGGATTCCCTTGACAGGGTTCCCGATGACCCCTACTCTGGCCGGACAGTCAGGCTGGACAGTCTAGACAGGAGGTGGGTGGTGAGTGAGTACTGGCAGCTTCAGGAGGCCAAGAACAGGTTCAGCGAGCTCGTGGACAAGGCACTAAAAAGGGGGCCGCAGATCGTCACCCGGCACGGCAGGGAGGCCGTGGTCGTGCTGTCGGTCGACGACTACGCCAGGCTCACCAGACCCAGGAAGAAGCTCGTGGCCTTCCTCCGCGACTCGCCCATGGCGCAGGTCGAGCTCGATCTGGGAGGCAAGAGAGGAAAGATGGGGAAGCTTGGTCTTTGAGATACCTCCTGGACACCTGCGTCCTGTCCGAGCTGCTGGGCGGGAAGCCGAGCGCATCGCTCGTCGACTGGCTCGAGAGCCGGGACGAGCGTGTCTTCCACATCAGCGTCCTCACCCTGGGCCAGCTCCACGGCTCGATCGCCGGGCTGCCTGATGCACGCCGCAGGAGGAAGCTGCACGCGTGGATCGATGCCGATCTGCGCGAGAGGTTCCGGGGGCGAATCCTGGACGTGGACACGGACGTGGTGCGCGCCTGGGGCGGAATGAGGCCGGAGGCCTCCACCTTGCCCGTCGCGAGCGGGCTCATCGCCGCAACGGCCGCGGCACACCACCTCGTGGTGGTCTCCCGGGTCCTTCCCGATCTTACCGAGAGCGGCGTGGAGGTTCTCGATCCGTTCTGATTAGCCGACGGGAGGCGAATCCAGGTAGGCGTGCGCGAGCTTCATGGTCGCCTCGAGGGCCTTGCGGTGCGTGCGCTCCATGGAGTGCGAGGCGTGGACGCCGGGCCCGATCAGGCCGGCGATGATGTCGTGCCCGGCCCGGCGCGCGGCCGAGGCGTCGGAGCCGTAGAAGGGGTAGATGTCCACGGCGAACGGAAGCTCCAGCCCCTCGGCCAGATCCACGAGCCTCGTCGTCATCCTCCTGTCGTACGGCCCGGACGCGTCCTTGGCGCAGATGGAGACGCAGTACTCGTCGGTCGACAGGTCATCGCCCATGGCTCCCATGTCCACGGACAGGAACTCGCGTGTGCCCTCCGGGATGGACGATGCTCCGTGGCCGACCTCCTCGTACGTGGTGATGTAGAAGGCGGTGGGGCGCAGCGGCCTCTCGCCCGTGTCCTTGTAGTGCTCGAGGAGCGCGAGCATCACGGCCACGCCGGCCTTGTCGTCCAGGTGCCTGGACTTGATGAAGCCGGTCCTGGTGAGCTCCACCCTGGGGTCGAAGCTCACGTAGTCGCCCGGCCGGATTCCCAGCTCCTCGACGTCCTTCCTGTTCTTGACCTCGGCGTCCAGCCGCACCTCGATGTTCTTCTCCTCCCGGGCCTGCTTGCGGGCGTCCTCGTACACGTGCACCGACGTGTGCGTCGCCAGGATCGTGCCCCGCACGTCGCCCGGCCGCGCGTGCACGGTGCAGTACTCCCCGTCGATGGAGAAGAAGCTCATGCCTCCGATGGGCGTGATGCGCAGGGTGCCCTTGTCTCCCACGGATCTCACCATGGCCCCGAGCGTGTCCACGTGTCCGGAGACCACCCTGAGGTCGCCCGGCTCGCGTCCGTCCACCCGGATGACGCCGGCTCCTTTTGCCGTGCGCTCGAGCGTGAAGCCCAGCGACTGGGCCTCGTCCGCACACAGGTCCACGGCGTCGTCCGCCATGCCCGTGGGGCTGCGCGTGTCCAGGAGCCTGACCAGGAGCTTCACGAGGTAGTCGATATTCATGCGCGCATCGTACTCGAAAGCCGTCATCCTGCACAACGGCAGCGCACTTGCACTCGATAGGATTTTGAACGCGAATTGCAGTGCTTCAATTCACCTGAAAGTTCGGCTGATTACGGCATAAATGCCTGACGTTGTTACGTTCTCGCGCATATTGAGGTAAACTCAATTCTAGGAGAGGTGTATCCTTATTAGAATACTGTCATTCTTCTCTCTCGATGAGCAGAGGAAAGGGGAAGGGTCTGGCATGAGTTTGTTTGGAAACGTCCAGAAGGCAACTCCGTTCCTTCTTGCCGTCCTGCTGGCTGCGTCCTGCGGGGGCCAGGGTCAGCAGGGTCGGTCGGATGCCGATGACGACGCCGACGCGGATGATGACTTCGGGGGCGATCTGGACGTGGTGGAGGAGGAGACGTGCGTCCCGGTGGACGAGACGTGCAACTACGAGGACGACGACTGCGACGGCGTGATCGACAACGGTTTCGATCTGCTGAGCGACGGGGCCAACTGCGGGGCCAACTGCGGCGCGTGCGGCATCGAGTGCGGCGGCGAGCACACGACGGCCGAGTGCGTGCTCGGGGTGTGCCTGGTCACGGGCTGCGAGGACGGCTGGTACGACATCGACGGCGACCCTTACAACGGGTGCGAGTACGAGTGCACGGCGACCCTGAGCGAGGAGAGCACGGACGATGGGTCGTGCTCGGACGGCCTGGACAACGACTGCGACGGTCGCATCGACGATGAAGACCCTGACTGCGAGTCGTGCGTCCCGGAGTTCTGCAACGAGCTGGATGACGACTGCGACGTGCTGGTCGACGAGGACTTCGACCTGAGGACGGACGTTCTGAACTGCGGCTCGTGCGGCACGGTGTGCGGTTACCGCCCTCACGCGAGCCCGTCGTGCGTTCTGGGCGAGTGCTCGTTCGTGTGCGAGGAGGGGTGGACGGATCTGGACGGCGACCCTCTCAACGGCTGCGAGGAGCCGTGCGTTCCGGTGCCGGAGGGCAGCGAGTACGAGTGCAACGGCCTGGACGAGGACTGCGATGGGCTGGTGGACGAGGACTACATCGCGTTTCAGTGCGGCGTGGGCGCGTGCGAGACGGACTCGGTGTGCGCGGGCGGCGTGGAGACGTGCGTTCCGCTGGACCCGGCGACGGACACGGACACGCTGTGCGACGGAGAGGACAACGACTGCGACGGGTCGGTGGACGAGGATTTCGAGCCGATCTCGTGCGTGGGCGCGTGCGTGGACGGCGCGACGTGCATTCTGGGCACGGAGGTGTGCGGGGACCCTGCGGAGGTGCTGGACGCGACGTGCGACGGCCTGGACGGCGACTGCGACGGGTCGGTGGATGAGGACTACGTGGTGTACACGTGCGGCATGGCGGACTCGGTGTGCACGGGCGGTGTGGAGTCGTGCACTGCGGGCAGCCCCCTGGACGTGGTGGACATGACGTGCGACGACGTGGACGACGACTGCGACGGCGTGGCGGACGACAACTACGTGCCGACCACGTGCGGAGTGGGCGAGTGCGAGGCGGACTCGGAGTGCACGGGCGGCGCCGTGACGTGCACGCCTCTGACGCCGTCGTACACGACGGACGAGGTGTGCAACGACCTGGACGAGGACTGCGACGGGTCGGTGGACGAGGACTACGTCTCCTACACGTGCGGGACGGGCTACTGCGAGGCGACGAGCGTGTGCGTGAGCGGGCTGGAGAACTGCACGCCGGGCACGGCGCTGGGCTCTGTGGACACGACCTGCGACGGGGTCGATGACGATTGCGACGGGTCCTTCGACGAGGAGTACGTTCCGTACTCGTGCGGGGCCGGCATCTGCCAGCGCGACTCGGTGTGCTCCGGCGGCGCGGACTCGTGCTCGCCCGGCTCTCCCAGCTCGACGTCGGATCTCATCTGCGATGGTCGTGACGAGGACTGCGACGGGTCGACGGACGAGGATTACGTGACATTACGTGACGTTCGCGTGCGGCATCGGCGCGTGCGAGCGCGACTCGGTGTGCATCGGAGGCGCCGAGAGCTGCACGGCGGGCTCACCCACGGGCATCGACAACGACTGCGACGCGGAGGACGAGGACTGCGACGGCACGGCGGACGAGCACTGGGTGGCCTTCACGTGCGGCGTGGGCGTCTGCGTGGCGGACGCCACGTGCATCGCCGGCACGGCGTCCTGCTCGCCCGGCCCGACCACGGGCGCGGACGACGACTGCGACGCCATGGACGACGACTGCGACGGCGCGGCGGACGAGCACTGGGTGGTGTACACGTGCGGCGACGGGGTGTGCGAGCGCTC
>JAFDER010000279.1 GCA_019310245.1 Deltaproteobacteria bacterium | reverse complement strand
TGCACGTCGATCCCGTCGCTCCGTGCGGCGAGGCCCAGGAGGCGCGCCGGCGTCTCGAACGCGGCCGCCTCGACGGGCCCCTGCACGGGCTTGCCTGCTGCATCGAAGATCCCGACGTCCAGTCGCCAGCCCTCCGGGCTCGATGCGTCCTCCTCGAGCCATGCGGCCGCGAAGCCTCCCTGCGTGGCCGATGCGCTGAAGCGGGAGGCGAGCAGACCCTCGACGATCGTGACGGGAGCGTGGTCGGGAGCGCAGGGAAAGGGCAGCACGCGGATGGCATCGGCCGCCCCGCTCGACTCGCCCCACATGAGCAGGGCGCCGCTGCCGTGCGGCACGACGAGGGGACCGAAGACGTGCAGGGCGCGCTCGAGCACCACCGGCTCGAGGTCCAGCCTGCGCGCCTCCTCGTCCGGCCGGACGAGAACGGCCACGGGCCGTGCGCCTCCCGCCTCGCTGCGGGAGAAGAGGACCACCCAGGCCGGCGCCTGCCCCGGGAGCCGGGCGATGGCCGGCCCCGAGCCGGGTCCCAGCTCGGCCGAGGCTCCGGGAATCCATGCCCATCTCTGTCCCGGAGCCGACGCGGCCCCGAACGCGAAGTGCACCTCGATGGACGGCATGTCCCGTCCAGGGCCCAGCAGCTCGAGGGCCACGGCCGCCGGCTCGCCGTGTCCGGCGTCGCCGGGGGCAACGGCGAGCGCGGCCACGACGGCACCCTGCTCGAGGCCGAGCGGCACGAGCGATGTCACGTCCACGCCGCACGGGGCCTGTTCGGGGACGAGCGGAGTGCCCGCGGTGCTCGCGAGCGCCGCGAGCGCCGCGAGTGCCGCGAGCCCCGGCCTCACGGGGTGGTGCCCAGGGTTCCGAGCGTCTCCAGGGCGATGCCGTAGTGTGGATCGGACACGATGCCCTTCTCGAGCACCTCCTCGAGCCGCGTGCGCGCGCCCTCCACGTCCCCGTCGCCCAGGAGCCTCATGGCATGAAGGAACAGGAGCGGGGCGAGCCTGGACGGGTCGTTGCCAGCGCTCTCGGCCACCTCTTCGGCCGTGGCCGAGCCCAGGGCGAAGCGCATGAGCGGTCCGGGCCACTCGTCGCCTCCGGCTTCCTCGAGAAGGCTCCTTGCCTCGTCGTCGATCTCCTTGTGCTCGCGCCAGTGCAGGGACACGTACCACGTGGCGAACGTCAGCTGGTCGTCGAGTGGAAGCTTCGATTCCGTGGAGGCGAAGTGGTAGTAGACGTTGCTGACGGCGAGATCCCCTCGCGCCGTGAGGTAGGACAGGACGAGCACGTAGGTCTCTCGCGTCGCCCCGCCCGCGATGGAGCGCTTCAGGTGATCGATGGCCGGCGTGGTCCTGCCCAGCCGGTGCAGCAGCAGTCCCAGCCGTGCCTCCATCTCGGCCTTCAGGTGAAGCGGCACGAAGGGCAGCGCCTCCATCCCCGTGTCGAGCGCCTTGCGCCACATGGCCGAGGCCTTCTCCTCGTCTCCCTCGAGCCGGTGCACGTCGCCCTTGAGCGTGAGCAGCATGGACTTCCAGTAGTAGGCCTCGCCGTGCTTCTTGAACGGAAGCTTGAGCGCCCAGTCGATGGCGGCCCGTGCCCCTGAGTAGTTGCGGGAGAGCATGTGCGTGCGACCGAGCAGGAGGAAGGTCTGGATGTCCTTCTCGTGCTCGAGCGACCTCTCGAAGTGCTCTGCGGCCTCGTCCGCCTTGCCCTCCTGGAACGCCACCAGGCCCCTGAGTTGCTCCAGGTTGGCCTGGGTCACGTCGCTCTTTGCGTTCGGCCACCGCTCATCGAACCGCTTGAGCAGCGGGGCCATCCGCTCGAGGGTCGCGAGCGCGGCCGCGGTGTCCTCGTCCTCGAGCGAATCGAGGGCCTGGTCCCTGTAGAGCTCCAGCAGGTGCAGGAACACCGCCGCCCTGTCGTCGTCCAGCGTCAGGGCGAGCTCGAGGTACTCGCGCGCGCCCGCGAGGTCGTCTCCGGCGCGGTAGAGCAGGCCGATCTCCAGGGGAAACGTGGCATCGGACGGATCGAGCCTCCAGCCGCGCCGGCATGACCACCTTGCGAGATCCAGATCGTCGTTGCGTGTCAGGAGCCGGGCGAGGGCGAGCCAGTGGCCCGGGTGCCCGGGGTCGTCCTCCAGGGCGCCGAGCACGAGCAGGACCTCCACGTGCACCTGGTTCTGCATCGATCCCGAGAGGGCGTCGCCGAAGTCTCGCTCGAGCACGAGAAGCGCCGTCGTGGGCGTACCGATCCGGGTGAACAGCCGCGCGACGAGGTAGCTCGTGCGCCGCACCTGCGGCTGGAGATACTCGTAGAGCTGCGTCGCCTCGGCGGCCTTCATGAGAGCCTGGATGCCCTTCGAGGGATCGAAGGCGAGCATCTTCTCGTAGGCGGCCTCGCTGAGAGTCCTGCGCTCCTTGTAGAGTTCGAGCAGCCGCTCCGTGACCTGAGGCACGGGCACGCTCATGGCCACGTCCTCGTACAGCGAGACCAGATCGATGATGCGCATGGCCTCGTCCTTGAGTCCCTCGCGCGCTTCCTCGGTCCACAGGGACAGCATCTCGTACTCGTCCCTGAGGGCCTGGTCGTCGGGATCGATGAACTGCAGGACGAGAAGCGCCACCATGACCTTGGCCTCGTCTCCCACCGGGGAGAAGCGATCCTTGACGGAGCGTGCCATGGAGGCCACCTCCGGCGTGACCTCGCCGGCGAGGATCTCCTCCGTGCTGAAGGTGGAGAGCGCGGCCTCGAAGTCCTGTGACGCCTCCGCCATCCTGTCGTCGCTCATGTACCGCTCGAAGCGCAGGCTGAGCTGGTGGACGATCGCGGTCCTGAGCACCGCTCTTTGCTCCGATGTCCACTCGAGGTCCATGAGCCGCCTGAGCGCCAGCTCCAGGTTCTCGTCGGTGACCTCCTCGGGCACGGGAAGCTCCGGTCCCGAGAGCCCCGCGGCAGGTGCCGTGGGGCCCGTCCCGGCGCCCGGGACGCAGGAGGCGGCGGTCAACAGCGCCGCGGTGATCACGATGTGGGTGATCCTTGTGGTCATGATCCGGCACCAGGATAAGTCATGAGATCGAGGGCTGCAAGGGCCTCGGCGTCGGGTCGGCGACTGAATCTTGTGCGGGAGCTGCCCAGACACTATTATCGGTGCTTGAATAAAGGATTATCGAGTGCCGTCGAACCGGCAGAAAGAACGGGTCTCTTCGGGGGCTCTGGACGGGTTGCCCGATGGGGAGCTGGTGAGGCTCGTTCAAAATGGCGAGCAGGAAGCCTATGCATGCTTGTTCAGACGATACTACCAGAAGGTCTACGGCATGGCTCTCGGGAGGCTCCGCAACCGTGAGGACGCCCAGGACGTGGTCCAGGACGCCTTCGTCAAGGTCTTCAGGTACGTGGGGAGCTTCAAGGGCAACTCGAGCTTCTACACGTGGCTGTACCGCATCACCGCAAACCTGTGCATCGACCGGCTCAGGCGGGCCGGCCGGGATCAGAAGGTGGAGTACGTCGAGGGGCGCAAGCTCGCGGCCGCCGTCGAGCGGGGTGGCGGAATGATGGGCATGGGCTCCGTGGAGGGCGACAACCCCGCCCGCAACCTGGACCGCAAGGAGGTCCTGCTCAAGCTCTCTGAGGCCATCGACGAGCTTCCCGACTACCACAGGGAGGTCATCCTCATGCGGGAGGTGGGCGGGATGAGCTACAGCGAGATGGCCCAGGCAATGGACGTGTCCAAGGGAACGATCATGTCGCGGCTCTTCCACGCCCGCCGGAAGGTCAAGGAGAAGATGAGACCCTACCTCGACGGGGACGCCGAGGAGCAAGGCCGACCGAAGGAGGCTGCATCCGGTGACTAGCCCCAAGGATCAGACCGGACAGGGGCCACGGGCGATGGACGCGATGGTCCAGCGCTTCATCGACGGGGATCTGACGCCGGAAGAGGCCTCCGGTGCACGCGAGATGATGGCGTCGGACCCCGAGCTCAGGCGGGACGCGGAGTCATACCGCCGGCTCGGCGATCTACTGCGCGAGGCCGCCGATGCGCACGAGCAGGGAGGCGAGCTGGAGTCGATGTGGGAGAAAGTGGCAAGGAGGCTGGACGAGAGGCGCGTCGATGAAGTCGATCCCAGCACCACGGCGGTCTGGCTGGGCGAGTTCGTCCGCCACCGCAAGCGCTACTGGATTCCAGCGGCTGGAGCCGTCGCGGCCGCCGCCGCGACGCTGGTGTTCGTGATGAACGCTCCCGAGGTCCCGGACGTTTCCATCGACCTGGACAAGGCCGCGTCGCTGCGCAGCCGCGTGACGGACATCTCGCTCGGCACGGCATCGACGATGGTCATCGAGGTGGAGACCGACGGCGGGGGCACGGCCGCGATCCTGTGGGTCATGGCCGACGAGGACGAGGACGAGGACGAGCAGGATGAGGATGGCGGTGATCCTGGCAAGTGATCGAAGAACAGGGTGAGGAGGAGTTTCATGCATAGTGCAACCGCGTCTCTCGTCGCTGCCCTCGCTGCCGCGGCACTCGCCCTTGCCGCTTATCCTGCCGTGGCGGGCGAGAAGGCCGCGTGCACGGTTCTCACCATCCACGCCACGAACAAGGACGGCACGACCGACCCGAGGCTGAAGCAGATCCCGGAGCTGAAGAAGCCACCGTTCAACATGTACAAGACCTTCCGCCTGCTCAGCGAGAAGAGCTACACCTTGAAGAAGGACGTGTCCGTGACGCTCAGCCTGCCGGCGAGCTCCGGCCTCCAGGGCAAGCTCGTGTTCAAGGGAGAGAACAAGGCGCTCAAGGAGCTGAACTTCAAGCTCTACCTCATCAAGGGCAGCGGCAAGAAGAAGAAGGAGGAGGAGACGAGCTTCGCCGTGCGCGGCAAGGCCCCCTTCTTCTACGTCCGGCCCTTCAAGGGAGGGCAGCTCATCCTCCACATCATGTGTGGAGGGCCCGCCAAGAAGTCCAAGAGCAAGTAGAAGCGGGTCACAGGATCCGCGGCGCGTAGCGTCCGAATGCCACGACCGTGGTCACGAGCGTGACGGCACCGAAGGCCGCGGCCAGCACGACGAGCGGATCGATGTCCG
>JAFDER010000040.1 GCA_019310245.1 Deltaproteobacteria bacterium | reverse complement strand
GTGGTCTGGTAGTACAGGGCGTCGTCGAGCAGGGACAGACCCTCGTCGTCGTCGCCCGCATCGAAGGCCTTCTCGGCCTTCTGGATGAGGAGCTTCGCGTCGCCGTAGCCGTTGGCGAACGCGTTCGTGATGAACGCGGCTGCGAGGAGCAGACAGGCGCAGGCGGCTGCTCTTCGTCTGTGACGCATCCCCGGCTCCTTGCACCCCCCGGATCACCGGGATAGACTCCCAGACGATGTTTCAGGGGTCTGTCATCACACTGTCACCGGTCCTGCCTGCAGTCAACCGGGCCCTCGCTCCGGGGCTCCTGATTCTGCTGCTCGCGGCCTGCGGGGGGGGAGGAGGCGGAACGGACGATGATGCCTCTGACGATGCAGACGCCGCGGACGTGCTGGCGGAGGACGACGCCAGCACCGACGTGATCGAGGACGACGCGCCCCCGCCGGACGGCTACGACCCGCCCACCGGGATCCCGGCTCCGCCCTTCGGCATCGTCGAGACGGTGGAGAGCGTGTACGGCTCGAGAGACCACTTCACCTACTACGTGGACAACTCGCACGCGGAGGCCACGGACACGGACAACCCGTACGGCTCGCCGGAGACGCCCAGGCTCACGATCCCGGGCGATCTCGAGGCTGGAGACGTGGTGCAGGTGCACGGCGGTCCCTACTGGCCCGAGGGCGACAGGTTCTCCTTCAGGGGTCAGGGCACGGAGAGCGAACCCATCATCATCACGGGCGCCCGGTCCTCGCCGAACCCCGTGCTGACGAACTTCGTGCACTTCCCGGATGCCCAGTGGACGATCTTCGAGAACTTCACCATCGAAACGGACGGCAACTACGGCCTCGAGCTCAGGCCGCTCGAATCGGACACGCCGATCCACCACGTCTCGATCCGCATGGTCACGCTGCATGGAAGCGGCAGGTTCAAGTCGAGCGAGCAGTTCGCCGCGCACTCGGACGACGACACGTCACCGATCAGCTACGTGGTGTTCTACGGCAACACGAGCCAGGACGCCGGCGAATGGAACGCGGAGGAGGAGGACGACACGTCCTGCTTCTCGGTCCAGCACAACTGCTCGCACGTCTGGATCCTGGAGAACGTGGGCTACCGCAGCGGCGGCGACGGCGTGATCCTGGCCCACAACGCGGCCTTCTCCACGCACCACGTCTACATCGGCCGCAACACCTTCTACGAGAACCGCGAGAACGGGATCGACATCAAGGAGGCGAACGACGTGATCGTCTCCGAGAACGCGATCTACAGCCACAGGCCCGTCAGCTCGTCGTCGGGAGAGGGCATCGTGGTGCACTACGACCCGCAGAACGTCTGGCTGCTGAACAACATCATCGCCGACTGCGAGATGGGCATCGTGATCACGGGCGCGAGGGATGCCTGGGTCGTGGGCAACGTGCTCTACAACATCAACCACACGGGCTCTGACTGGGATCCCGAGAGCGGCTACTCGATGGGCGCCGGCGTGCACTTCAGGGGGGACTCGAGCGGGGGCGTGGTGAGCAACACGTTCCACGCGTGCGACACGGGCGTCCAGCTCAGCGCGGGCACCACCTCGTACGCCCTGTGGAACAACATCTTCTCGGACAGGGCCGAGAGCTCGAGCCATGACATCCGGATCGCGAACTCGGAGATCGCGGCCGTCACGGAGCTGGACTACTCGCTGTTCAGCGGGGCGAGAGTGTACTGGGCCGACGCCTCGTACGACGTGGCCGGGCTCCAGTCGGGCCCCGGACAGTGTGCGTCCTGCCCCGCCGGGGCGGCCGCGGAGTTCGAGGACGCCGGCGTGGGCGACTTCCACCTCACCGTCGACTCCCCCGCCAGGGACGTGGGCGACGCTCACGCGGTCTACGGGATCTTCGAGGACCGCTACTCGATCTCCATCGAGGAGGACATCGACGAGCTGGCCCGACCGCAGGGCAGCGGCTGGGACGTGGGCGCCTACGAGTTCTGAGGGTCGAGACCGGCGAAGAACGCGCCCAGGTCCACGTTGCCTCCCGAGAAGACGATCCCGATCCGCCGGCCCGTCAGATCGATCTTGCGCTCGAGGAGCACGCCCAGGGTCACGGCGGCCGAGGGCTCGATGACGACCTTCATGCGCTCCCACACGAGCCGCATGGCCTCGAGGACGGCCGCATCGCTCACGGTCACGATCCGCTCGACGTTGTTGCGGATGATGGCGAAGGTCTTCTCGCCCAGCGACGTGAGCAGGCCGTCGCAGATCGTCCGCGGCTCCACCGAGGGAACGATCCTGCCCTCGATGAGGGAGCGATGGGCGTCGTCAGCACCCTCGGGCTCGGCGGCGATGACGCGCACGGTAGGATCGAGCGACGTCACCGAGATGGACGTGCCGGAGAGAAGACCGCCTCCGCCCACGGGAGTCATGACCGTGTCCAGGCCCGGAACATCCTCCATGAGCTCCAGGCCCGCGGTGCCCTGCCCCGCGATGATCCTGTGGTCGTTGTACGGGTGCACGAACGTGGCCCCCGTCCTCGCGACCACCTCATCGAGAGTGGACTCGCGGGCCTCGAGAGTGGGCTCGCAGTAGGTGATGGAGGCGCCGTAGCCGGCAACCGCCCTCTTCTTCACCTCGGGCGACGTGCGCGGCATGACGATGTGCGCCGGAGCGCCGCGCAGCGAGGCGGCGAGCGTGAGCGCCGCGGCGTGGTTGCCCGAGGAGTGCGTGGCCACGCCGCGCGACGCCTCCTCCTCGGTCAGCGACATCACCGTGTTGCACGCGCCCCGGAACTTGAATGCGCCCACCCTCTGGAGGTTCTCGCACTTGAAGAACAGCTGCGATCCCACGATCGCGTCGATGGACCGCGACGTGAGAACGGGCGTGCGGTGGGCGTACGGGGCGATGCGCTCGGCCGCCCGGCGCACGTCCTCGAGTGTGGGTGCCGTGCTCATCAGGAGCCACGTTAGGATCCCGCGCACCCAGGGTCAATCAGCCCTCGCGCCTGCCGTCAGCACCGGAATCCGGGCGGCCGCCTCCCTGCCCGAGGGCGGGTGGCGACTTGGCTGAGACAAGGAAGAAAATGAGGAGGGAGCGGGGCTGGTGCGTTCACCTTTTGCCCACCCCCATAACCCTGTGCGCCCCGGGCGAGTGGAGGTTTCTAGTGAATGACGAGAGCAACAGGTGATGCACAGAAACATCCTTGAGATCCGCGTGGTTCCGGCCCTTGCCCTGGCAGGGCCGGCCTGCGGGTGCACGCACGATTCCGGCCTCTCGAGACCCCGGGGGTCAGACCCCGGCACTGTCTTGACACTTGCTTGATCTCGTTCAGTTCAGATTGCCCATTGTCATTTCCTGTATTATATTAGGCATGACGCCCGTGAGGCCGGTGACATGGGGTTGGGATCATCACACATGGCGGTGAGCGCGATCTTCCTCGCGATCACTTCGGCGTGCGATTGCGGCGGCACGGAAATCCTGGGAAGTACGGACGCCGGCAATTCGGAGGATGCGTCCGAGGGCGAGCCACCCTGCGGATACGACGTCCCCACGCGCTGCCACGCGGCCCTCGAGTACATGGCAGATCCCTGTCCGCAGCCGGTCACGCTGGCGTTCTCGGCAAACCTCAAGCGGGCCGACGTCTACTTCAGCCTTGACTCGAGCCTCTCGATGGCTGGAGAGATCATGAACCTGCGCACATCACTCAGGGACGTGGTTGTTCCCGGGGTGAGGGCAGAGATCCCGGACGTCTGGTTCGGCATCGGTCGGTTCGAGGACTGCATGGAATGCGCCCACAACATGGTGATGATCGAGCCCGTGACGAACGACATCGCTCGCATCGAGGCGGCCCTGCACGCCATGAGCGATCTGTGCGGGGGCAACGAGCCCTACACGCAGAACCTCTACGCCATCGCCACGGGCGACGTGGCCCCGTTCGCGGAATGGGGAGGCGTCGAGCCCGCCTCGTGGACGTGCACGCCTCCCGGAGCCATCGGGTGGCCCTGCTTCAGGACAGACGCCATCCCGATCATCGTCCAGACCGGGGACGAGAGCTTCATCGAGGCTCTGGGCAGCTGCTCGCCAGCCATCGATCATGCGCAGACCATCTCGGCGCTGAACTCGATCTCTGCAAAGTACATCGGCGTGAACTCGGGAGAGTCGGCGCTCGCCGGCCGGGACGACATGGTGATCATCGCCGAGGGAACGGGCTCGGTGGCTGCCAGCGGCAACCCCCTGGTGTTCGACATCCCGAGGGACGGAAGCGGCCTCGGATCCCAGGTCGTCGAGGCGATCGCCGTGCTGTCCAGGAACGTCCCGGTGGACATCACTGCCGTGCCGAGGGACGACCCCTCGGATGACATCGACGCGCTCACGTTGATCGATCACGTGGAGCCCGACAGCGATGGCGGGATTGCCCTGCCCGAAGATCACGCTCGGATCTGCCCGGGCGGCTTGCCCGTCACGGATGCGGACGATGACACGATACTCGACACGTTCTCGTCCGTACTCGGGAGCGCGGTCTGCTTCGACGTCCACCTGCGGCGCAACGAGACGATCCCGGCGCTCTCAAGCCACCAGGAGTTCAGGTTCCTGATCGATGTCATCGCGGACGGCGTCACCGTCCTCGACACGAGGGAGGTCGTGCTGTGCGTGCCGGGCTATTGAGGAATCAGTAGCCCATGGCGCAGCCGTCCTTGCGGGACTCGGATGCGCCGATCAGGACGCCCCTGTCGTGGTCGATCCAGATGCCCTGGTAGCCGCCGTACCCGCCCTTGTGCGTGTCGAGCTTGTGGCCCTTGGCGGCGAGCTTCTTCTTCGTCTTCTTCGAGATGCCCTTTTCGAGGTACACGGTCCCGCCGTCGTTCATCTGGCCGCCATCGGGCTGCGAGGAGCCCACGTGGCGGAAGCGGGGGGCGTCGCCGGCCTCCTGGATGTTCATGCCGAAGTCGATGATGTTGAGAAGCACCTGGAGGTGGCCCTGGGGCTGCATGGCGCCACCCATGACGCCGAACGAGAATACGGGCTTGCCGTCCCTGGTCACGAAGCCGGGGATGATCGTGTGGAACGGCCTCTTGCCCGGCTCGAGCACGTTCATGTGGCCCTTGTCCAGGCTGAAGAGCGCTCCCCGGTCCTGGAGGCAGAATCCGAGCCCCGGCGGGACCATGCCCGAGCCGAACCCGTAGTAGTTGGACTGGATGAGGGAGACGGCGTTGCCGGCCTTGTCGACCACGGTGAGGTAGACGGTGTCTCCGTCCTCGGGCGGATCTCCCGACGGGATGATGGAGCGGGCCCTGTCCGCATCGAGGAGCTGGAGCCTCTTCTTGGCGTAGGAGGCCGAGAGAAGGCCGCCGACGGGCACCTCGGCGAACTGCGGGTCGGCGTAGAAGCGCGCCCTGTCCTCGTACACGATCTTCTTCACCTCGATGAGGGTGTGCAGGTACGTCGACCAGTTGTGACCCATGGACGCGACATCCACGTTCTCGAGCATCCGCAGCATCTGCAGGACGGCGATGCCCTGCCCGTTCGGCGGGAGCTCCCAGACGTCGTAGCCGCGGTAGCGCACGGACAGGGGCTCCACCCACTCGGCGTGGTAGGAGGAGAGGTCATCGAGCGAGAAGAAGCCGCCGCTTTTCTTCGAGTACTCGACGATCGTCTTGGCCACCTTGCCCTTGTAGAAGCCGTTTCGGCCCTTCTTGGCGATGAGGCGGTAGGTGGAGGCCAGCTCGGGGTTCCTGAAGAGGTCTCCCTTGACCGGGGCCTTGCCTCCCGGGGCGTACAGCTTCTGGAAGCCGGGAAAGCCCGCGAAGCGGCTGACCGACTTCTTCCAGTAGAAGGCGATGAGCTCGGAGAGGGGGAACCCGTTCTCGGCGTACGTGATGGCGGGAGCGAGGACCTTCTTCATGGGCAGCTTGCCGAAGCGATCGTGAAGCTCGGACCACCCGTCCACGCAGCCGGGAACCGTCCACGGCAGGGGACCGTCGATGGGCACGCTGTCGAGCTTCTCCTTCTCGAAGTGGGCGAGCGTCAGCGCGGCGGGGGACGGACCGCTGGCGTTGAGCCCGTAGAGCTTCCCCGTCTCGGCGTCCCAGACGATGGCGAAGAGATCGCCGCCGATGCCCGAACCCGTGGGCTCCATCAGCCCCAGGGCGGCATTCACGGCGATGGCGGCGTCCACGGCCGAGCCGCCCTTCTTGAGGATGTCGATCCCCACCTGGGTGGCGAGCGGCTGGCTCGAGGCCACCATGCCGCTGGCGGCGATCACCTCCGAGCGCGTCGCGAACGACTTGCCCGTGATCCGGTCCGCGCAGATGAGGAGCGGGGCGAGGAGGACGAGGACGAGCAGCACGAGGAGCCGCTCGGAGCTTCTCAGCATGGCATTCCCTCCATGTCAGGCATGGGATCAGAGGCCCGCAACGACGAAAACGGACGCCAATAGCACCGGTTTACGCATGGATCGCCTCCAGGATGAGGAAACGCTACCGTCATGCGACCAAGGCGGTCAAGCACCGAGAATGAAACAAATTCTTGACTCTCCTCGTAGTAGAATTACATTGTCCATGGTTTCGATCATCATGCGGTGTTTACGACCATATGCAGCATTCCTGGTCCTGTTCGCCCTGCCGGCCTGCAAGGGAGCCGAGGGCAAGGGCGGCGAGGTCGAGGACCCGCCTGTCCCGGTCCAGACCGAGCCCGTGGCGCTCGAGACCGCACGGGTGGTCGTCACGGCCACAGGCACCGTCGAGGGACGCTCCGACGTCTCCGTCGTGGCCGAGGCTCCAGGGAAGATCAAGAAGGTGCTCTTCGAGCTCGGAGACGAGGTCAAGGAGGGCCAGGCCCTCCTCAAGCTCGACAAGAAGGTCCAGAGGCTCGCGGTACAGCAGGCCAGGGCCCAGATCGAGCAGGCGAAGGCCGCGAGCGAGCTGGCCGATCTGCACAGGGAGCGGATGCAGGGCCTTCTCGACGAGGGCAGCGCCAGCCAGTCAGAGATCGACAAGGTCAACATGGAGGCCAAGAGCGCCTCGGCCTCCCTGACGATGGCCAAGGTGGCCCTCGGCCAGGCCAACCACGCCCTGAGCACGACCAACGTCACCTCGCCCATCACGGGCACCGTCACCCTGAAGATGGCCACGCGCGGCCAGATGCTCGCGGCCGGCATGCCCGTCGCGCAGGTGACGGACCTCACCTCGCTCAAGGTCACGGTGGGTCTGACAGAGCGCGAGATCTCGGACCTGACCGTGGGCATGAAGGTGGAGGTCTCCTCTCCGGTGAACCCCGACGTCCGGTCGGGCGGAACGATCGCCGCCATCGGCCTGAAGGCCATCGGACCGACCAGGGCCTTCCCCGTGGAGGTGTGGATCGAGGAACCGGACCCCAGGCTCCACCCCGGCATGACGGTGAACCTCAGGATCTTCGTGGCCGAGATCGAGGACGTCATCATGGCGCACGTCAACGACGTTTTCGAGGACGAGGCAGGCACGTACGTCTGGGTGGTCGACGGCTCAAGGGCAGTACGCAGGGACGTGGCCACGGGCCGGAGGCTGGACGAGAAGGTCATGATCACCTCCGGGCTCGCGCAGGGCGAGCGCATGGTCGTCAAGGGAGGAGACCTGCTGCGCGACGGCGCCGCGGTCACGGACACCGCCGCCGGGAAGCCACCGTCGGCCTCTGGCGGGTAGTTCCATGAGCCTGGCGTCCTTCGCCGTCAAGCAGCCGGTCCTCGTCAACACGCTGTTCGTGGCCGCGCTCATCATGGGCCTCGTGGCCGCCGGCGACATGCCGCGCGAGCGCTACCCCAGCACCCCCATGAACAAGATCTTCGCGATCATCATCTATCCCGGCACTTCGCCGAGCGAGATGGAGACCCTGGTCGCCATCCCGCTCGAGGAGAAGCTGAGAGATGTGGACGACCTGGACTGGATGAACACCACGTGCTTCGAGGGAAAGACCGTGGTGGAGATGAAGTACGAGGACGACCTGCCCAACCTGAAGGAGACCGAGCGCGAGGTCCGCACGAAGGTGTCCGAGGCGGACCTTCCCGAGGACATCCTCGACCCGATCATCCTGCCGGTCATCACGGACGAGGTCATGCCCGCCCTGCAGATCGCCATGGGCGGCGATTTCTCGGACACGACGATCAAGGAGCTCGCCGAGAATCTCAAGAAGGAGCTCCTCAACGTCGAGGACGCCTCGGAGGTGGAGCTGAGCGGCGCCCGCGACCGGGAGATCTGGGTGGAGGTGGACCCGACGAGGAGCGAGGAGTTCAGGATCCCGTTCTCGGCCATCGACGAGGCGCTCGCCATGCGCAACCTGAACCTGCCCGCGGGCAAGGTCACGCTCGGCGATGAGGAGTACATCCTCAGGACGATGGGAGAGTTCACGTCGATCGAGCAGATCAGGGACGTGGTCATCCACGCCGAGGCCGACGGCCAGATGGTGAGGCTGCGCGACATCGCCGAGATCCGCGACACGTTCGCCGAGGAGCGGGTCCGGAGGCGCCTGGACTCCAATCCGACGGTCCTCTTGACCGTGTACAAGAAGAGCGGCGGCAACGTCATGGGCCTCGTGGACGAGGTCAAGGAGATCAGCGACAGGTTCTCCTCCAGGGTTCCGGGACTCACCGTCTCGTACAGGAGCGACGAGTCCATCTCCGTGCGCGAGGCCCTGCAGGTTCTCGGGTCGAACGCCCTGCTCGGATGCGTCCTCGTGGTGCTGTGCCTGGTCGTGCTCATGAGCTTCCGCGCCTCGGTCCTCGCGCTCCTGGGGATCCCCTTCACGTTCCTCGCCACGTTCGTCGTCCTGCACTTCCTGGGCTTCACGATGAACACGCTGACCATGTTCGCGTGCATCCTCGTCCTGGGCATGGTGGTGGACGACGCGATCATCATCATCGAGAACGTGCACCGGCACATCGAGTCGGGCATGGATCGCGTGACCGCCGCCGTGGTGGGCACGAACGAGGTGGCCTGGCCCGTGTTCTCGGCGATCCTCACCACGATGGCGGCGTTCCTGCCCATGCTGATGATGGACGTGATGATCGGACAGTTCCTGTGGAACTTTCCCGTCATCGTGTCGCTGTGCCTGGGGATGAGCCTCGTGGAGGCCTTTCTCATCCTGCCCTCGCACCTCAGCCACTTCGGCCCGAGGGCGGCGGAGGCGAAGCCTCGCAGGGTCTTCGTCGCGCTCGTCAGCGCATACCGCAAGATCCTCAAACCCTTCGTGCACCACCGCTACCTGGCCACCCTCGGCTTTCTGCTGTTCGCGGCGCTCGCCATCTTCCTCGTCATGATGGGGCTCCGGTCGGGCTACATCGCGATCGAGATGTTCGCCTCGGAGGACACGTCCACGATCACGATGAACATCGAGCTGCCCGTGGGCACGAGCCTCGACGAGACCGAGGAGATCGCCGACACGCTGGAGACGCGCATCCTCTCCATGGAGGGCAAGCCGGTCAAGTCCATCGTGACCTCGGTCGGCAACATCATCGACGAGCACCGCTGGGTGACCCAGACGCACCTCGCCCAGTTCGACATGGACCTGGGCACGCTCAGGGAGCGGCAGAAGAGATCGGGCGACCTCAAGCAGGCGATCCGCAAGCTCGCCGAGGACGTCCCCGGCATCCAGCGCACGTGGTTCGTCGAGATGAGCACGGGGCCGCCCGTGGGACACCCCGTGGAGATCCGCGTCTTCGGAGACGACCCGGCGGAGCTCAAGCGCCACGTGCTGGACATCCAGGAGATGCTCCGCGAGGTCCCGGGCGTGGTGGACATCCGCGACACCCTGGCCCCGGGCAAGGACGAGCTCCGGATCGTGCCGCGCGAGGATCAGGCGGCGCTCATGGGAATGAGCAACGCCGCCATCGCGGCCACGGTACGCAACGCGTTCGAGGGCCACGCGGCCACACAGTACCGCGACGAGGGAGGCAACGAGGTGGACGTGGTGGTCAAGCTCCGCCCCGAGTCCGGCTCCAGCGTCGAGGACGTGCGCAGCCTCAGGCTCATGACCCCGAAGGGGCCGGTCCGCCTCGACCAGATCGCCAGGATCGAGGTGGCACGGGGCGTCTCCGAGCTCCACCGCCGCGACGGCGACAGGTTCGCGGGAGTCTCGGCGGGAGTGGACAAGTCGGTGACGACCTCCGACGCGGCCAACGTGCTCATGAAGGAGAAGCTCGGGGACTTCGAGGTCGAGAACCCGGGCTACAGGCTCGCGTTCGGAGGCGAGGCCGAGGAGCAGGCCAAGAGCTTCAGCTCGCTCTACCGGGCGTTCCTCGTCTCGATCCTGCTCATCTACATCATCCTCGGAGCCCAGTTCAAGAGCTTCGTCCAGCCCCTCGTGGTCATGACGGCCGTGCCGTTCTCGTTCATCGGCGTGTTCATCGGCCTGATGGTGATGGGGCTTCCCTTCTCCCTCATCGCGCTCATCAGCGTGGTGGGGCTCGCGGGAGTCGTGGTCAACGACTCGCTGGTGCTCGTGGACTTCGCCAACCGAGTGCGAGACGAGGGTCGGCACCACGTCGAGGCCGCCATCGAGGCCGGCTGCGTGAGGGTACGGCCCATCCTCATGACCTCCATCACGACCATCGGCGGGCTGATGCCACTGGCCCTCGGCCTGGGAGGAGCGAGCTCCATGTGGAAGCCCATGGCCATCTCCATGGCCTGGGGCCTGGGCTTCGCGAGCCTGCTCACGCTGTTCGTGATCCCGGCTCTCTACGCCATCGTCGGCGACGTAACGTCATTCTTCTCCCGGAAGATGGGGCGCGGGACCGATCAGATGAAGTAGATGATCCCGAGGACCACTGCCGTGTAGACGACGATGTTGATCACGAACGGCGGGTCCCGGAGCATGGACTCCGTGGGGCTGTCGATGCCCTTGCGCCGCGAGACCAGCATGGCGAAGCGCACGAGCCCGAACAGGACGAAGGGCACCGTGGCGACGAACCAGGACGTGCCGAAGAACTCGATCGTGTGCGGAGCCATCGTGTAGGCCGTGTAGGCCGCCGCCGTGAAGAAGGCCATCACGTACATGAGGATCGTGACCGTCTTCATCGAGTAACGCCCGAGCACGGCGCGGTGCTTGTGGGCATCCGGTCCGATGGCCAGCTCCTTGCGCCGCTTGCCCAGCGCGAGGAAGAGCGCGAGAAGGAACGTACACCCCAGCAGCCAGTAGGAGGGCTCCACCTCCACGGCGAAGCACCCGGCCTGCACCCTGAGGAGGAACCCGGTGGCGATGCAGAGCACGTCGACGAGGAGGAGATTCTTCAGCCAGAACGAGTACCCGAGATTGAGCAGGATGTAGGCCACGGCGGTCAGGGTGAAGGGAATGCCCAGGAAGACGGCGCCGGCGACGGAGACGGCGAACAGGAAGGCGGCGAACGCGGATGCGACGTGCACGGGCACCACGCCCGAGGCGATGGGACGGTTCCTCTTGACCGGGTGCGCTGCGTCCCTCTCCATGTCGACGAGATCGTTGAGCGTGTAGACGGCGCCCGCCGCAAGACAGAAGACGAAGACGGCGCCCAGGCTCCGCAGGAGAGCCTCGGACGTGCCGAGCTCCTTGGCGAACACCACGGGCGCGAAGACGAACAGGTTCTTGACCCACTGGTGGGGACGCAACGTCTTGAGCATTCCCCCGAACATCGCGGCAATATCTCACACGGCCCCCCCGCCCGCAAGTCCGTGAGACTTGTACGAGTTCACGCGTCGGGGTACTATTCGTGCCTTCGTGAGGAGAATGCCATGACCCACATCTTCGACGTACGAGGCAGGCAGATCATCGATTCGCGGGGCAATCCGACGGTCGAGGCCGAGGTGACGCTCGAGTGCGGCGCCGTCGGTCGAGCGTGCGTGCCCTCGGGGGCATCGACGGGCAAGCACGAGGCCCTCGAGCTACGCGACGGAGACCCCAAGCGCTACGGCGGCAAGAGCGTCGAGAAGGCGGTCCAGAACGTCAGCGGCCCCATCGCCGACGCCGTGATCGGGATCGACGCGACGCAGCAGTCCGTGCTGGATCAGCTGCTCATCGATCTGGACGGCACGGAGGACAAGAGCAAGCTCGGCGCCAACGCCATCCTGGGCGTGAGCATGGCCGCGGCGCGGGCCTCCGCGGCCGCGCTGGAACTGCCTCTCTTCCGGTACCTCGGAGGCATACAGGCGCGGGTCTTGCCGGCGCCCATGTGCAACGTGCTCAACGGAGGCTCGCACGCGGACAACAACGTGGACATCCAGGAGTTCATGGTGATGCCGGTGGGCATGGACTCGTTCGCGGAGGCCATCCGTGCGGCGAGCGAGATCTTCATGGCCCTGCGCAAGGTCCTGACGAGCCACTCCATGGCAACGAGCGTCGGGGACGAGGGAGGGTTCGCCCCGAACCTCGAGAACAACGAGCAGGCGCTGCAGTTCATCATGGAGGCCGTGGTCAACGCGGGGTACCAGCCGGGCAAGGACGTGGTGATCTGCCTCGATGCGGCGGCGAGCGAGTTCTTCAACCCGGAGTCCGGACTGTACGAGCTGGCAAGCGAGAAGCGCGAGCTCACGAGCAAGGACATGGTCGAGTACTACGCCAAGCTCGCGGAGGAGTATCCGATCGTGAGCATCGAGGACGGCATGAGCGAGGACGACTGGGAGGGCTGGGAGATGCTCACCTCAAAGCTGGGAGACAGGACCCAGCTCGTGGGCGACGACCTCTTCGTGACGAACCCGAAGAGGCTGGCCACGGGCATCGAGAAGGGCGTGTGCAACTCGATCCTCATCAAGCTCAACCAGATCGGCACCATCACGGAGACACTGGCGACGATGGAGATGGCGGCATCGGCAGGATACTCCTGCGTCATCTCGCACCGCTCGGGAGAGACGGAGGACACGACGATCGCCGACTTCGCGGTGGCCACGGGGGCCGGGCAGATCAAGACAGGATCGCTCTCCCGATCGGAGCGCATCGCGAAGTACAACCAGCTTCTCAGGATCGAGGACATGCTCGGCGAGGAGGCCGTCTTCGCCGGGAGATCGAGGCTCAGCCGGGGCCAGTAGCAGATCGAACGCCAGGCAATTCATGGTGTTTACGTACGTGGGGCCCTGTGCTACCCTGATAACAGGGAAGTCATCAGCGGCTTCAAGAGGGGAGGCGGAGCAGTGGAGGACAAATCCTTCGACGGAATTCATATCTTCTCCGCAACAAAGTTCAAGGAGCGGGAAGTGCTGGGCGAGACCATCACCCGGTGGATGAAGGAACATAGCTCCTACAAGATCGTGGACACGGTGGTGAGGCAGAGCAGCGACGCCTCGTTCCACTGCCTCTCGGTCGCGATATTCTACAAGGAATGAGCTTCCCGACACCCGACCCAAACCTGGCATTCTAGTCCGACCATGGCCGGCGAGAACATCCTGGTGATCGATGACTGTCGCACCGTCAGGGAGCTGATGGGCGACATCCTGGTCGACGCGGGATACGAGTGCAACCTCGCGTACGACGGCATGACGGGCCTCGACATGGCCCAGGCCAGCCCACCGGACCTCGTGCTCCTCGACTTCATCATGCCCAAGATGAACGGCTTCCAGTTCATGCAGTCGTTCCGCCGCGTGGAGAACCACCGCGACATCCCCGTGGTCCTCGTCAGCGTGAAGGCGGACTCCATGGGCGAGAAGTTCATGAGGGCCACGGGAGCCATCGACGCCCTCACGAAGCCATTCACCACGGACGGCCTGCTGACCATCGTGCAGCACGCGATCCGCGTCTCGAAGGCCACCGCGTCCACGGCTCCACCCAAGACCACACGGCCCTACCTCTCGCCCGACACGTTCACGCCCGAGAAGGTCCCGGACATCATCGCCGAGTCCAAGCAGGCCATGACGCGCATCCGAGGGAAGCTCTCGGAGAGGATCGCCGAAGCCCTGAAACAGGCAGGCGACAGCCCCGTGGACGACACGATCGAGGAGGCGCTCTCGGACAGCCTGATCCTCGAGCTCATGGACGACTTCAAGACGCTCGATCCCACTGCCGGGGTGGCGGCCTTCGCGGGCTCGACCGAGGCCATCACCGCGGGCGAGGTCATGCAGCTCCTGCTCCTGAACATGGCAAAGGGCACGTTCGAGCTCCAGGGCCCGGAAGACATGAAGGCCCTCATCTACTTCGCGCAGGGAAGAGTGGCGCTGGCGCGGCTCAAGGGAGGACCGGACGAGTTCCTGCTCGGCCGCTACCTCCTCAAGGAGGACATGATCACCAGCGAGGAGCTGCGCCGCATCCTCGACGGCAAGGAGGACAAGAGGCCGATCGGCGAGAAGCTCATCATGATGGGCTACATCTCGCGCGACGACCTCGACATGGCCCTGACCAGGCAGACCACCGAGGTCCTCTACGAGATCCTGAGGTGGCAGTCGTCCCACTACAGGCTCCTGCCGGGCCGCATCCCCGAGGACGCCGAGAAGCTCAACCTGTCCATTCCCGTGGGAGAGATGCTCATGGAGGGCCTGCGCCGCGTGGACGAGTGGCGCCTCATCGAGTCGAAGATCCCGGACTTCGACCTCGTGCCCATCAAGACGGCCGCGGGCCTCGAGGCCGTGGGCCCCGACACGACCCTCGCCGCCGAGGAGGCCCGAGTCCTCGACTTCGTCAACGGCACCAACACCATCCGCGAGATCATCCGCGAGACCCGCCTCGGCTCGTTCGAGGTCTGCAAGATCCTGCACCAGATGCTCACGATGAAGGTGATCCGCAGGGTGGAGTGACATGCGCCGTGCCTTCACAGCCCTCGCCTGCCTCGTGTTGACGGCCTGCCCGGCAGGACCCGCCGAGCCGCCCCCGGACGTCCCCGCCGCGGGAACGGACTCGGGTCCGTCGAGCCTGCTCGTGGCCGCCCCCGAGGCGCTGCTCTGGTCGAAGGCCGGAGGCGCGGGCAGATCCGTCGCAACCGTGCACCAGGGAGTCACCGCCTCCATCAAGGAAACGTCGGGCAGCTGGGCCCTGATCAGCACACAGTCCCCGTTCGAGGTCACGGGCTGGGTCCGCCGGAGCGACCTGGGGTGCCGCGTCGTCGAGGACACGCACCTGCTCCCCGAGCCCGGGGGGTCTGCCGGAGGCCCGCTCGCGCGCGCCGCGTGCATGCTCCGGATCCTCGAGATCTCGGACGACTGGCTGCACGTGGAGAGCGCCCCCGAGCCGTTCACGCACTACGAGAAGGGCCCGAGCTACAAGGACCCGGTCATCGTGCACACCGAGTTCGCGGGCTTCATCGCCAGGGGCTGGATCCCGTCAGGCGAGTGCTCGACGGACGTGAAAGCCTTCTACCCCCGGGCACCCAAGGACGGAGAGCTGGGGATCATCAGCACCGCCTCGCCCGTCCTGCGGCAGCCCGGCGGCATCTCCAACCAGATTCCGGGCAAGGCCCTGCCCTTCACGCGCTGGGTGACCACGACGGTGGACGGCACGTGGGTCAAGGGCCGCACGGACGGCCAGGTCGTCGTGCACGGCTGGGTCCCCATCACCTCCGTCGCCGCCCTGCCCAACACGAACCCCCTCAACAAGCTGGCCGAGAAGAAGCTCAGGGACTTCGAGGTGATCGCCTCGACCGGCATCAAGAACGGCAAGGGCCAGACGATCACCACCCTCCCGGGCGGACAGGAGGTGGACAAGATCGACGAGGGCGCGCTGGGCTGCAAGATCAAGACCATGCCTCCGGTGATCGTCGAGGGGTGGATCCCGTGCACGTCCCTGCGAAATCTCTCCGTCCTGCCAGAGGCCGCCATCGAGTACGGGATCATCGACGGCGGGACCTGGCCGCCCGACCGCGGCCCCCAGCCCAACCCCCTGTCCCTCGACTGA
>JAFDER010000278.1 GCA_019310245.1 Deltaproteobacteria bacterium | reverse complement strand
CATCCTCAGAAGCGCATGCAAGCGAGCCGACGTGGAAAGAGTATGCCTGAACGATCTGAGAAGAACATTCGCCTCTTGGCGCATCAACCAGGGCTATGACGCATCCACAGTCGGTGCTCTCATGGGCCATGCAGACGGAACAATGGTCGAGCGAGTGTACGGGCACCGCAACGTCGAAAGCCTACGCTCAGCAATGGAGTGCATTGAACTACCCCAAGACGACAGCCGTACGCATTCATCCCCGCGCCAAGAGTTCAGCGCTAGCCAGTGCGACAAGAATGCGACAAGAAATTCGAAATCAGAAGGACATGATGGACGTAGTGGACGATCCCAACTTCAAGGAACTCGCCAAGTTGCGGTGGGCCACGCCGGAATCGAACCGGCGACCTCCGGATTAAGAATCCGATCTGCTCTCAGTAGACGTCCAGGTCGTTGGCGTAGACGACCTCGCCGTCGAAGCCTTGCCGGACCTCGGAGAGGAGATCGTCGGGGGTCGCTCCCCAGAGCAGCTGGTGGTAGAGCACGAGCAGCTTGGGCTTCGCCCTGGCGGCGAGCTGTCCGAGCTCGATGCCCGAGGTGTGGGAGACCTTGTGGTAGGCCTGCCACTCGGGCTCGCGGGTGTCGAAGCCCGTCTTGGAGTAGGCCTCGTGGACGAGGACGTCGCAGCCGTTGCAGGCCCTGACGATCGAGTCGACGGGAACGGTGTCGCCGGAGATCACGATGGAGCGGTCGGGCGTGTCGAAGCGGAAGCCGTAGGCGTGCTTCCAGGCGCCGTGCTGGACCGCGAAGGCCGTGACCTTGACGTTCTTGTCCTGGTAGATGGGGCCGGGCTCGAACTCGTGGACGTTGACCTGGATGCCGGGGTCGTTCGAGGGCTGGTTGCCCTTGAGCCTGACCTCGATGTCCTCGGAGTAGGCCTCGAGGATCTTCGTGGTCATGCGCTCGATGCCGGGCGGCCCGTAGACCTCGAGGGGCGTGTCCCTGCCCAGGACCCATGGGGTGAGGATGAGGTCCGGGTAGCCCGCCGTGTGGTCGGAGTGCAGGTGGGTGATGAAGGCGCGGTTCATGAACTCGACGTCGAGGGGCTCGAAGCCGAGCTTGAAGGCGGCGGTGGCGCGTCTAACGACGCCGGGGCCGGCGTCCACGATGTAGGCCTGGCCGCCGGTGAGAATCGCGACGGCAGGACCGGAGCGATCGGGATCGGAGATGGGCGTGCCCGTGCCGAGCATCACGATCTGGGTCTCGAGAGGATCGTACTCGGGGGCAGCGGGCTCGGGCGGGGGGACGGGAGCCGGCTCGGTCGGTGGACAGGGTGTCTCGACGACCGGCTCGGGATTCTCGGGACAGGCGGGGAGACAGAGTGCGAGAAGGATCATGGTGCGCCGCATTTCAGCGTCTCTTGCGGAGAAGAGCGAGTGCAAGGAGAAGGAGAAGGAACATGGCTGCTGGTGGTTTGGTTGCGGTGAGCGAGCAGCCGCAGCCGGTGCCCTCGTCTCCGGGGGGAGCCGGCACGTCGATGGTCGGATCGGAGGGCGTGTCCGCGGACGGATCCGTGGCGGCGTCGGGGGCGGGCTCGGGTGAGGGCTCGGGTGAGGGCTCGGGGGCCTCTTCCGGGGCAGAGTCGGGGTCGTCGTCCGGCGCGGCGCCGCCCACGGTGAAGGGCGGGGAGGGAAGCGTGCCGGCGTTGCCGTCCGGGGTGGCGTCGAAGGCCACGACGTTGACCACCATCTCTCCGTCCGTGTCGGGGCCGATCACGGCGTCGAAGACGATGTCCGCGGAGCCGTCCACCGGGATCGGCACGTCCTCGATGATGAGCCGGGTGGCGGTCGAGGCGTCCGTGCCGCCGGCGGCGTCGACGAGGGTCCATGACTCGAAGGCCGAGGGGATGTCGTCCGTGACGTCTACCAGGCCCGGAGCCGTGCCCACGTTCACGAGGTGGATCGTGTAGCGGATCGTGTCTCCCGGGGTCGGGGTGCCGGAAGAGTCGGCGTCGATGTGCAGGTCGAAGCGCTTCGAGGACAGGCGGGTGGGGATGTGGGCCTTGTAGACGTTGATGCCCACGATGTTGAGGATGACCCAGTACTTGTCGCCTCCGGCCGTGTAGGTCATGACCACGGAGACGTCGCCGGAGGTGAGGCCCGCGGAGGCGTCGAGCCTGTCCACGTCCACGCCAACGACGTCCGTGAGCGGCGGCGACGTGGTGTTGATCGTGCGGTTCATGGGGTTGGTCGCGGGGTTGATCGAGTCAAAGAGCGTGGTGGACGCGCCTCCGGGCGCCCCCGAGAGCACCACGGACTCGGGCCCCGCGCCGCCCACGTCGCCGTCGAGCACGTACCAGGCGAGGTCGCCGACCGCGGGAGTGTCCACGTCGAGGCCGGAGAGGTTGATGATCCGCGAACCCAGGTAGAGCTCCTCCAGACCGTCGTACAGGGCGACGCGGCGGGGAGGCAGGGTGCTGGGCTCGTCGTAGACGAGCACGATCGCGAAGCTCGCGTTGTCCGTGGAGCGGTTGCGGATGAGGGCCGCGAACTCGTCCACGGTGTAGGTGCCGACGATGCCCGAGGTGAGCATGGTGGTGAACTCGTAGCGACACGACTGGATGTCATACGTGCCCGCACCGATCTCGCAGAAGCACTCGTCGGCCGTGACCGTGGTGGGAGTGCCGCCCGGAACCGTGAGCACCACCTCGTCGTCGGTGTAGACGGGTGCGGTGGCGCAGTCGGACTGGTCCGGGATGGTTCCTCCCCAGAAGAGGTAGGCCGCGACGATGGTGCCGAGGGGCGGCACGTCGGTCGCCGTGACGTCCACGGAGGCCGGCTGGCTCAGCGTGTCGACGTCCGTGCCGCTGTCCGAGCCATCGATGGCGAGTGGCGCGCCGATGATGAAGTAGTCGATCGTGCCCTCCCAGGAGGTCAGCAGATCGAGCGGCTCGGCCGCCGTGGTGCCGGTCCACAGGAGGAGCGTTGCGAGGGTCAGGATCCTGGCTGTTCTCATGATGGGCATTGTACTGTATGAAGGTTCCAAGGTCATGCCGAACCTGGCCATCATCGCCGCCGCCATCGTGCTTCTCGCGGTTCTCCTGTTTTTCGAGAGGAAGAACGCGTTTCTGGGTCGGCTGGTGACCAAGACGAGCCTCTCGAGCCTGTTCGTGGCCGCGGCATTCCTCCAGCCATGGGAGGCGGGCGGGTACTTCTCCTTCCTGGCGGCGGGTCTCGTCCTGTGCCTCGTGGGGGACGTGTGCCTCGCCCTGCCCGGGGAGAAGTCGTTCATGGCCGGGCTGGTCTCGTTCCTGCTGGGTCACGTCATGTACATCGTGGCGTTCTTCCTCGTGACCGACGTGGGGCTCTGGGCGGCGGGGGGGAGCGTCGTCGTCTTCGCGGCGTCCATCGGCGTCTTCATGTGGCTCCGGCCTCACCTCGGGGACATGAAGATACCCGTGCTCGTCTACGTGCTCGTCATCTCGGTCATGCTCACCGCGGCCTGGTCCGTGTTCATGGAGTCGGGCGTGGGGAGCGATGGCAGGCTCCTCGTGCTCGTGGGGGCCGTGATGTTCTACCTCTCGGACATCACGGTGGCCATGGACCGGTTCGTGAAGGACAGGTTCTCGAACAAGCTCGTGGGCCTGCCCCTCTACTTCGGGGGCCAGTTCCTGCTGGCCTTCTCGGCAGGATACGTCTCCTGAGCGGCACGATCTGGCCCACTCCAGGGGTGCGCAAGGCCGTGTGCACGGGGAAACCGGCCGGGGAGATGGCTGGCACGCTGCTTGCTCGTGTTGACGGGCATGAAGAGCAATTGCTGGATCGTGCTCGTCGTCCTCGCCTGCGGCGGCTGCTACCTCTCGGATGGACGGAGCCTCGAGCTGGAGGCCGATGGCGTGGAGCATCCGGATGCCGCCCCGGACGCCGTCGCGGATGCGGCCGTCGACGTACCGATCGAGGTCCCGGATCCGGCCTGCCTGTACGGTCCGGCAGGCGTGCGTCAGCTGGCAGACTCGGGGCACACGTCCAACGCCCCTCACATGTTCTGGAACGGCAGCGAGGTGGGCGTCGTGATGTTCGAGGGGGGGGGAGAGATGATCGCCCACTCCTACGTGAGCCTGGTCAACGTGGCGCCGGACCTCTCGACGAGCACGGAGCCCCGGATCGTGGGCGAGGAGTCCCACGGATGGGGCGAGCCGGCATGGACGGGCACGTCGTTCGGCCTGTGCTGGCACACGGACCCGGGGATGGTGGGCAGAACGGCCTTCAGGCTGCTGGAGCGCGGCGGTGACAGGATCGGCGGGCGGATCGACCTGGACTTCGATGGCGAGGCCTGCCTCGGGCTCGTGCACGGAGAGGGACGGTTCCTCGCCTCGTGGAGGCACGAGGTCTGGGGGGAGGACGATCTGTTCGACGTCGCCACGTGGGTGCAGGTGCTGGACATGGACGGCACGCCGGTGGGCGAGCCGCTGGAGCTCGTTGTGGGCCCCTACGCGGGCACCACACCGTCGCTCGCGTGGACGGGCAGCTCGTTCCTCGTCGTCTACCCGGTGGACGGGAGGCTCGAGTTCCTGTGGCTGGACGCGGACGGGGAGACCGTGCGAGAGGGCGATGTCGCCGCGCCAGGGGCGGCGTTCTGCGACGTGGCCGAGAGGGACGGCGTCGTAGCGGTGGCGTGGATCACGGGCGAGCGCTACGAGCGCGGCCTGCACTTCAGGGTCTTCGGCCCGGACCTCGCGCCTCTGGCAGAGGAGCTCCTGCTCGAGGAGGACGGCACGGGCGCCGCGAGCCCGGACGTTGCCGAGGCGCCGGACGGCTGGGCCGTGTCGTGGCACGTGGGCTCGGGCGAGGAGGCATTCGCCATGATGCTGCACGTCGACGAGAGCGGCCTGCCCAGGCAGCCCCGCATCCTGGTGTACGAGACAGAACTCGGGCTACGGCGGGCCGACCATGCTCTCGGTGGGCAGCGACGTCTTCATGGGCATCTCCTACTACCCGGATGGGCGCTCGTGGCTGGAGCAGGTACACCTGCACCGGTTCTCGTGCGTGGGAGGCGAGATGGACGTGTGCGCGCGGCAGGACGCGGAGGTCAGCTGGGGCATCTGCGAGCACCCGGTCCTTTTCGGGTGGAAGTGGACGGGGGAGGACTGCCAGGAGGTCGAGGGGTGCGACTGCATGGGGGAGGACTGCGACGTCCTGGCGCGCTCGACGTGGGACTGCATCTCCGACCGGGCGCACTGCCGGTAGCGGCCTCCCGTGCCCGATAATCCCGCGGCCCTGAGCCCGTCGAAGGGTCACCGGCCGATCTGTTGAGAGTCCGTGGTCAGTTCGGGAGAGGCAAGACGCACACGTACATGAACACGTAGTGGAAAAGGGCTCCGAGGAGCACGAAGATGTGCCAGATCTCGTGGAAGCCGAACCTGCCCGGCAAGGGGTTCGGCTTCTCGATGTAGAAGATGAATGCTCCCACCGTGTAGAAGAGGCCGCCGGCGATCATGAGGCCGACTCCCGGCCACGAGAGGGCCTTGAAGAGCGGGTAGCCGACGACAACGCCGAGCCAGCCCATGGTGATGTAGAGGGTCATGGAGATCCACTTTGGAAGGTCCCGGATCACCGCCTTGAGCACGATGCCCGCGAAGCCCACGGCCCATGCGACGCCGAACACCGACCAGCCAAGGGGGCCGCGCAGGACGACGAGGCAGACCGGCGTGATGGTGCCGGCGATGAGCAGGTAGATGGCGAAGTAGTCGATGGCCCTGAGGATGTCCTTGATCCTGGCCGAGGCCTTCACCCCGTGGTGCAGGGTGCTGGCCAGGAAAAGGGCGACCAGGGAGAAGCCGTAGATCGAGAAGCTGACGATGTGCCACGGTTTTGCCGCGACGGACGAGTAGACGATGAGCAGGACCGTGCCCAGGAGGGCGAAGATGGCGCCGGCCATGTGCGAGGCTGTGTTGAACCGCTCGTCCGTGACGTTGGGACTGAGATCCATGCTGAGCTTGCCGGGGGCCATGGTGGGAGTACTTACGGCGAGGAGATCTCCACGAGCTCGATCGTGAACTCGAGCGTCTTGCCTGCCAGGGGATGGTTCGCGTCGAGGGTCACCATGTCCTCCGTGATCTCGATGACAAGCGCGTTGAGCGTCTGGCCCTGCTCGTTGCCGATGACGAGGCTCTGGCCCACCTCGATGTCGTTCTCCTCGGGGATGTTGGCACGCTCGACCTCCATGATGAGCTCCTTCTGGTGCACACCGTAGGCCTTGATCGGCGAGATCTTCTCGGTCCGGGTCTTTCCCGGGCTCATGCCGAGCACGGCGTCCTCGAACCCCGCGATGACCATCCCCTCGCCCAGCTTGAAGGAGAGGGGGTCGCGCCCCTCGGACGTGTCGAAGACGCTCCCGTCCTCGAGCCTGCCTGTATAGTGCACCTTCACGGTGTCGCCATGCCTTGCCTGAGCCATGAACTTCCTTTCAGGAATGAGGTGTTCCGGCACCTTATCAGGTCCACCCTTCGAGTGAAAGGAAGTTTCCCCTTCGATGTGACGTGCTATGATCGAAGACGTGCCGGAACGTGCCGGCCTCCTGCACCCCGGTCCTCTCGAAAGGCGTCTGGTGGGGGTTGCCGGGAAGATCGGGGACGGCACGCGTCTTGCGACTCCTACGCGGTGAGAGGTGGGAACATGACGAGGATCACGATTGCATGCGTCATCGTCCTGTGGGTCGCCGGCTGCTCGAGCCGCACGGGCCTCGAGGGGGATGCGAACGAGGAAGACACAGCGGATGACCGGGACGCTCCGGCCGATGGTGCGGTGGACCCGGTGCCCGATGCGACCGCCGACTGCACGGCCATGGACGCGGCGGCGGAGGGTGAATGCACCGCCATCGTCCCGGGCTTTGCCTGGAACGGCTCGAACTGCCGCGCCCTGGGATCGGGATGCGGGTGCGTGGGTGAGGACTGCGACTCCGTCTACGACACGCTGGAGCAGTGCGTCGAGGCACGCAGGCCCTGCTACGCCTCGGGGTGCTGGCCCCACGTGGCGTACGACGATCAGTGCATCGACTGCATGACCGAGATGTTCCTCGGCGCGTTCTGGGACGGGATCGAGTGCTACGAGATATGGGGATGCGACTGCGACGGCGACGACTGTGACCGGGCGTTCGCGAGCATCGAGGAGTGCGGGATCGTGCAGTCCGCGTGCGACTCCAGGCTGTGCAGGGAGACGGGAGGGTTCTGGATCCCGGAGGACCTGTGCGGGCCGTGCGGCCACATGACCTGCGGCATGCCCAACCCGGAGCCCTGCTGCGAGGCGGGGTGCAACTGCGGCGCGGGCCGGTCGTTCTTCGCGGACAGTGGCTGCGACGATGACCCCACGTGCACGAGGGAGTCGCTCTGCATCGCCTCGTCGGGCACGTGGTACCCCGACGAGCCGTGCGGGCCGTGCGGCGACTACTACTGCGGCGATCCCTCGCTGCTGGGCTGCTGCGACGCGGGCTGCGACTGCGGCGCGTCGCGCAACTTCGTGGACGGCGAGGGCTGCGTGCTGGACGAGGACTGCACGCTCGATGTGGGCGATCTGTGCACGAGGACCGGTGGCACGTGGTACCCCGACGCTCCGTGCGGGCCGTGCGGTCACTACATCTGCGGCGAGCCCTCGCGCGATACGTGCTGCGACGAGGGTTGCGACTGCGGTGCGCTGAGGAACTACGACGTGGAGAGGGGTTGCGTCCTCGACGAGGAGTGCATCAAGAGGGAGGAGGGAAGCTCGTGCATTGGCTCGGGGTCGAGCTCGAACTGCAGGCCCGGCCTCGTGTGCTGCGAGGCCTGCGGCGCGTTCTCCTGCCCCACGTGCATGACCCCCTGCTGCGAGGAGTCGGGGATGTGCATGGAGGACGGGTGCCCCGTCCCGCCTCCGTGATTCAGGCCCCGGCCTCCAGCTCCTCCACTCCCGCGTCGAGCTCCTCGAGGCCAAGGGAGGGAAGCACGCTGAACACGTCGGGATCCCAGCACTCCTTCTTGACCTCTTCCCCGAGGATGTCCATGGCCTTCTCGTGGCTCATTGCCTTGCGGTACGGACGGTCGGTGGTGAGCGCGTCGTACACGTCGGCCACCGAGATGATCCGCACGGTGAGCGGGATCTGATCCTCCACGAGGCCGTCGGGATAGCCCGTGCCGTTGAGCTTCTCGTGGTGGTGACGCACGAGGGGGAGCAGCGGCAGGGCCGAGCGCAGCGGCGCGCAGATGCGCGCACCGGCCTCCGGGTGCGCCTGCATGATGAGCCACTCCTCGTTCTCGAGCTTGCCGGGCTTGTTGATGAACGAGAGATCCACGACGAGCTTGCCGATGTCGTGGATGAGGCCCGCCCTCTTGATGAGAAGCTGCGTCTTGTCGTCGAGTCCCATCTCGCGTGCGATGAGCCAGCCGAGCATGGAGACGCGCTCGGAGTGGCCCCGAGTGTACGGGTCCTTGGCCTCCACCGCGGAGCTCATCATGGCCAGCACGTTCTCGAAGTTCTCCGTCTCGTCGTTGAGCCGCTTGATCCTCACGAGCGAGCGCACGTGCGCGAGCAGCACCTTGGACTCGAACGGCTTCGTCAGGAAGTCGTCCGCACCCATGTCGAGGGCCTCGACGTGCGCGTCGGTCTTCTTGACGATGGACACGGTGAGGATGGGAATGCGGCTCGTCCTCTGCGAGAGCTTCACCTTCTGGATGACGTCGCTGACGGGGAGGCCGGAGAGCTCATAGTCGAGTATGATGAGATCGAAGTTCCTCTTCTTGAGCTCGTCAA
>JAFDER010000277.1 GCA_019310245.1 Deltaproteobacteria bacterium | reverse complement strand
CGACAAGGACAAGGATGTTCCGGACAAGGCAGCGTCCAAGCCCGGACCGAAGAAGAGCGCGAAGCCGGTGCCGGCCCCGCCGGTGAATCCCGAGGAGGTCCTGCCCCACCTCATCGAGAAGAGGAAGAACGCCGAGAAGCTCCGGGCCACCCTCGCGGAAGACATCTCCGAGACGGACGTGTTCACCGAGGAGCCGGATTCCATCCTCAGGCTCAAGACGGACGGAGGCACCCGAGCCGACCTGCCGAGCCTCCCGCTCGACGTGATGAACGAGGACGCGGACATCGAGGTCGTCGACGACGAGGAGACGGAGGTCTCGGAGGAGGCCGTGGCCATCGAGGTGCCCTCGCCCGACACGATGCCTCCCGACGAGCGCGCGAAGAAGAAGCGCCTCGTCGTGTACGCCTCCATCGCGGGCGGAGCGGTCCTGATCGTCGCCACGATCGTGCTGGCCTCCTGGCTGATCGGGGCAAACGGCGGCAAGGGAGGACACGTGGGAGGCTCCGGGGCCGAGGAGTCCGGGCAGACCGGACAGGCCTCGGCCGGCAAGGCCCCCGTCGAGGCGAGCCCGCCGCAGCCGACCGAGGAGGCGCCACCCGTCGAGACCGCGCCTCCCCCGGAGCCGGAGATCGAGACCGGGCCGGAGCCGGAACCCCAGAAGAAGGAGGACGAGCCCGCCAGGGAGAAGGGAAAGAAGGGCGTGAAGAAGGGGAAGAAGGAGAAGAAGGGGGGCAAGAAGGGGAACGAGGAATGGGAGCTCCTGTTCACGCCCGAGAAGAAGAAGAAGAAGAAGAAGAAGGACGGATGATCATGAACATGACAACGAGGATGGGTGGGGCGCTGGCGATCCTGCTGCTCGCCGTCACGATCGCTCCCGCGCATGCGTGGGCGCAGGACGACGACCAGGCCTTCGAGCTGTACAAGAAGGGCGTCGACCTCGCCAAGGTGGGCGAGTACGAGGAAGCCATCAAGCACTTCGAGGAGGCCCGCATGAGGGGGGCCCCGGACCAGACCCTCTTCAACCTGGGCAAGTGCTACGAGGGGCTCGGGCTCTTCCACGTGGCCGTGGACTACTACGATCAGTACCTGGAATCGCCGAACGCGAAGCACGTGGATGCCGTCAAGGACGTGGTGGAGGAGCTCAGGATCAAGCCCTCCAAGCTCGTGTTCACGTCCGAGCCACAGGGAGCCGAGGTCAGGCAGGTGCTCGAGGACGGCACCGAGGTCAAGCTGGGCGTGACGCCCTTCGAGCACACGGCCGAGGCGGGCGAGTTCACCTTCATCGTGACCAAGGAGGGCCTCGGCGAGAAGAAGGTGACGCTGGAGGCGGGATACGGAAAGCCGTACGACCTCGAGATCGACCTCACGGCCGACGACGTGGAGGTCGACGTCATCGACAAGAGCAAGACGCTCGATGACCTCGGAGCGAAGGAGCCGGAGCCCGAGCCCGAGCCCGAGCCGCCCCGACCGAAGCCCGTATTCCCCAAGCTCGGCCTGGCGATCGAGCTCGGCGCCGGCGCCGCCCTCTTCCCCCACGCCGAGGTGGACTTCCAGGCCGGAGGCATCTTCACGTTCGGGGCGGCGTACCGCTTCTCGCTCGGCGTGAAGTCGGGCCTGTCGGCGGGCCTTCGCTTCACGTTTCGCTCCTACGAGCTGACGGGCAGCCAGGGAGGCGACGACCGCACGTGGAAGGCGTTCATGATCCACATCCTGGCCGTGCCCGGCTACCAGATCGAGGTGCACGAGAAGCTGGGGCTGGATCTCACGCTGCCCTTGGGCATCGTCATCCTGAACCCCACGGACAACCTGTCGGACTCGGCCTGGATCGACCTCGTGGACGGGCGGATCTCGGGAGGAAACGTTGCCCTGTTCGATCTCGGAGTGGGGGCCGCCCTGCGCATCAAGCTCGTCTCCGGCCTCTACGTCACGGTGGAGCCTGTCCGGCTCCACATCCTGTTTCCCTTCAAGAGCTGGGGCAATGGCACGAAGGCCCTCTTCGACCTCGACATCACGGCCCGCATCGGGTTCCAGTTCTAGTCCAGCCCCCCGGGGATGCACCGCCTTGATAAATATCGTAAACTTCCGTCAGGAGAGGATGGAGAAATGACACACGCAAGAGGACGACTCGCGCCCCTGCTCCTGAGCCTCGTCTTCGCCGCCGGGTGCGGCGACGTCAAGACGGACAACCCCCCGGACGGATCGGACGCCCCGGCCGACACGCCAGTGGACACGACCGTCGACGCGACACCGGACGGGACGCCAGACGCAGCGCCCGATGCTCCACCCGACGTGGCGCCGGACGGCGAGCCCGACGTGGAGCCGGATCCCGAGCCGGACGCCGAGGAGGACGTCCCCGTGGACACGGGAGCCGACCTGCCGGACGGCTGGCCCACCGGCAATCCGACTGAGTGGCCATACCCCACGGCGGGCCAGTGCGACGGAGCGGGAGGATTCTGCTCGGGAGGAAGCGAGCTCCTCTGCCCGTGGGGATTCGAGCCCGACGACCGCCGGCCGCACGGCCGCTGCGCCGACGGCGGCTGGTGCTGCGTCGTGGCCCCTTACAGCGAGTGCACGGACTCGAGCGAGGCCAACTGCTTCGTGGGAACGACCTGCACCGACGTGGACACCTGCCTGGGCGACCCCACCACCGCGTACACGTGCGAGACGGACCGCGTCTGCTGCATCGACACCTGCGGCTAGACCCTCACCCCACGAGCACGCACCCACACCCCGACGTCTCGGAGCCGCCGTCCTCCGGCTCCTCGCCGCCGGGATCGACCGCGGGGTCGTCGTCCGCGTCCACGAGCGCGTCTTCCTCGACGTCGTCGTCCGCGTCCGGAGGCAGATCCGCCACCTCCACCTCGTCGGGCTCGACCGGAGCCGTGACCGTGACGGTGGTCGTGGTCCAGCCCTGCACGTCCGCCTGTGGGTTCTGGTCCGGGTTGGGCCAGCCCGTGCGCGTCACGCCCACGTTCTGCGCGATGGCCACGGCGAGGATCTCCAGCTCCGAGCCATCCACATCCGTGACCACGTGCGAGAGCGTGTCCGAGTCCTCCCGGGCGACCAGCACCTCGTCGATGTACAGGAGAACGCGCGCCACGCCGTCCGGATGGGCGCCCTCGACCACGAGGGGCGAGTCCTGGGGATGGGTGCCGTCCGTGACCACGGTCACCACGGGCCGCTCGGCATAGGGCGTGGTGAGCGGATCGCCGAGCAGGATGTTCTGCCAGTAGAGAAACCTCTGGTTGAAGAAGTAGCTCTCGCCCAGGTTGTAGCCGAAGGTGTAGAGAAGGAGCGTGCCCGCGTTGGGGAAGGTGTTGTTGAGCGGCTCGGCCACCGCGCCGTGCGCGCCCGTGGCGCCCGCGCGGATGAACCGGGCGATGGACGTCTGGCTCTCCGAGGCCGGGCAGGTCGTGCCGTCCGAGCTGCAGAAGAAGTTGGTGGGCGCCGCTCCCGTGCTCGTCAGGTTGCAGGCGATGGCACCGGGCACGTACGTCTGGCCGGCGATGGCGCCCCGCAGGCTCGCCGTCCCGGTCCAGTAGGCCGAGACGGTGTGCCCGGCAAGCGATCCGTCGAACGGCGCCAGATAGGTGGCCGTGATGCCCGCCATGTCGAGGTGCCTGACCACGTACTCGCACTCGGGATCCCGCGCCGCGCGCGCGGAGTCCGATCCCTCCATGCACAGGATCTCGGCCGCTGGAAACGACTCGTCCGCCGCCACGGCCCGGTCCACCAGATCCCTCGCGTCGTCGTGGTCGAAGCCGTCGAGCCGCGTCACGACGAACAGGTTGCCCGCGAAGTCGTACCCGCCGTACGCCCCGGCGCTCTGCCTGCGGAAGCTCTCGACCTGGTCCTCCAGCCTCGTGATCCGCGTGGCCGCGTTGTACCAGTTCATGTACGGGTTCGAGAGTGTGTAGTCACCCGAACGGATCGAGCCGGCCTGGAAGTGGGGGTTGATGATCGACGCCTGGTAGTAGCTGTCGTAGTACTGCGGTGTGCCGGCCAGCTCGTCTCCCGTGCCCACCGAGGCGGCGTGGTGGATCTGTATCATCGCCTGCAGGCTCGTGTAGAACCCGGACGGGATGTTCACCCTGTACGGCAGGCCGCGGACGATGACGATGTAGTCGATCTCCTCGGGCTGGGGCAGGCCGGCCAGGCACGCGTCGAGAGGCACGTGGACGAGGGTGTGATAGTCATCGAAGTCGATGGTCCTGCTCGACGGATCGATGCCCGTGATGCCGCACATCTGGCCGTCCGGGATCGACCGGGCGTCCCTGTAGTACTCCGCCACTGCCGCGGCATCCGTGTCGTCGGCGTTGTAGAGCACGAGCACGTTGGCCGGCCCCCCGCCCGCCACCGCCGCTCCGGCCGCGAGCATGCCCGCCGCGACCATGAGGAGCATTGTTCTCGACATGTGATGACCCTCCCCGTCCTACACCATATCATCGGTCCGGAGCGATGAAGTCAAGCGCCGCGCGACTTCAACCGCCGGAGCAGACGTGGTCCGAGGGCGGGGTGGCGACCACGGCCTCTCCGTCGGTCCAGACCACGGGGGTCTCGGCCCAGATCTCCCGGAGCAGGTCGCAGTACTCGCGCGTGTAGGTGGAGAGATCGATGACGGTGGAGTCGCCCACCAGCGTGGTGACGACGAACCGATCGCCGATGAGCTTCCAGTCCACGGGGCGGCCGTTCAGCCGACGGGTTTCGAGGATGGAGCCGGACGCGAGATCGAACAGGCCCACGTCACCGTTCAGGCTGCCGAACGCGATGGTGCCGGCCGGCCCCGGATGGATGAACGAGATCCTGTACTCCTCTCCGGCCACGAACCGGCCGCGCGCCGACAGGTCCTCGAGGAACTTCGAGCCGTCCGTGATCCTGACGACCTTGCCGGCGAAGGTCACCGCGAAGACGTCCCCGTCCGCGCGGGTGAAGGAGGTGAGATTCACGCCCACCTCGTGACTGGCCACGGGCTTCCCGGAAAGGTCGTGGACCGACAGGGTGTCCACGGTGAAGGACATGATCTCCTGTCCCACGACGCTGATGTTCTGGATGTCGCGCGCGATCGTCTTCCTCTCGCCATCCCGGC
>JAFDER010000039.1 GCA_019310245.1 Deltaproteobacteria bacterium | reverse complement strand
GGCCCTTGAGCTCCATGCCCGGGATGAGCCTCTCGATGGGCGAGACGGGGGCGAGCTCTCCGGAGGTGGCCAGAGGCTCGATGGTCTCGGGAGGGGCGTAGGAGTCGTCCATGCCCTCCGTCATGAGGATGGATTTTGCCGGGACCCCGGGCAGAGGCTCGGAGAACCAGTGCCGCGCGTAGTTCACGCCGTCGGCGGACTCGAAGAAGAGCTGGACCAGGTTGAGGGTGGGGTGGAAGATCCCGAAGTCCTCGATGTCGAGGTCCTCGTCGCGGCCCGTGAAGCCGAAGACGAAGCTCATCGTGTTGCGGATGCGGATGGGCTCGGTCTTTGTGGTCAGGGAGTAGAGCAGACCTCCTCCGGCGCCCGAGAGGAAGGCGCCCTCGCAAAGGTGGCTCACGGCCAGGTACAGGGCGCCGTTCAGGCCTCCCTGCGAGTGGCCGTAGAACGACATCCGGGTGGGACTGAGCGTGTGGATCTCGCCGTCGTGGGAGATCTCGTCCGAGATCTCGATCACGGAAACGAGCCGCTCGAGCTGGATGACGTCGACTGCCGCCTGACGCACGTTGTCGCGGGCCGCCCAGATGTTGCCCACGTTGAAGAACAGCGTGTCCGCGCTGGCGTCCGGGGGGATGCGCTCGCCGTTCATCGAGTTGTCGATGCCCAGGACGGCGATGCCGCGGGCGGCGAGCTCGCGGGCCGAGCCGTTTCGGTGGTACGAGAGGAAGTCGCCTCCCGTGCCGTGGGCGTAGAGCACCACCGGCCAGCCTCCGGGCGGGACCGGCCCGGGCGGGATCGAGAGCGAGAAGCGCATCGTCTCGTCGCCGTTCTTGATGGGGTTGCCGAAGCGGTCCCACTCGATCTGCCCGCCGGTGGTCACGTACGGGCTCAGGCCCTCGGAGAAGCCGTACTGGTAGATCGGGTTCGGGGAGTAGTGGCCCGTGTAGAGCGCGTAGCCCTCGGGCTCCTCGAACAGGGCCGCGTCGAGGACCTCCGGGGGATCCACGTCGGAGAGCACGTGGTCGCGGAGCCGCTCCATGTCCGCGACCGGATCCTGCGTGCGGAACACGGCGACGGAGACGACGCGATCCGTGTCCACGCCGAGATCGCGGGCCTCCACCATGACCTGACGGTGGACGAGCTCGGCGGGGCTGTAGACGATGCCGAAGTCCGTCACCTCGTCGAGGAGGGTGTCGAGGCCCGCGTCGCGCTCGACGGGGTTGCCGCTGGTGTCCTCGATGGAGTCGAGGAGCAGCGCGGCGTAGAGCGTGTCGGGGCGCAGGACGTAGCCCGAGACGGGCAGGATGGCGAGCGTGTCCGGGCTCCAGAAGTCGGAGATCGTCTCACGATAGAGCCACAGGATGGGGAAGCGCTCGCCATGATGGGGGCTCGAGGGGTCGATGTCGATGAGCTGGACCGAGGAGAGCGACTCCCGGCTGAAGGCGGGCGTGGCGGGCAGTGTCGAGGTGTCGATGGGGCCCGAGAAGCGGAAGTAGATCGCGGAGGTGAGGCCAAAATGGTCGATGTCCTGCTCGATGGCGTCCGTCAGATCGTCCACCATGATGATGCCCCGCGGGTTGGGGAACAGGCTCAGATCCAGCCCGCCCTCGTCCGTGCGCCTCACCTCGCTGGGGAAGGGCACGTCGAAGAAGCTCTCGCTCTCGAGATCGAACACGGCCACCACGGGATCGGGCGGCGGGTCCTTGGACCCGCAGGCCGTCAGGAGGATGATGAGGGGGAGGATTCGCTTCATGCCTTCCTCGCTTCCGGTCAAGAGTGGGATTTAGTATAGTTGAATTCCAATTCCAGAACAGGACCCGGAGAGCATGAAGATCGCACCATCGATACTGTCCGCGGATTTCTCGAGGCTGGGCCAGGAGGTGAGGGAGGTCGAGAGCGCCGGCGCCGACGCCCACCACGTGGACGTGATGGACGGCCGGTTCGTGCCGAACATCACGATTGGACCGCTGGTGGTCAAGGCGCTGGCACAGGTGGTGAAGCTGCCCCTCGAGGTGCACCTGATGATCGTCGAGCCCGAGCGGCACGTCGAGGCGTTCGTGAAGGCGGGTGCAGACCTCGTGTACGTGCACGAGGAGGTTTGCGTCCACCTTCACGGGCTGCTTTCGCGCATCCGCGAGCTCGGGTGCAGGCCGGCCGTGTCCATCAACCCCTCGACTCCCGCGCCCGCGCTGTCAGAGGTCCTGCACCTCGTCGACCGCGTGCTCGTCATGACCGTGAACCCCGGCTTCGGAGGCCAGTCGTTCATCCCCGAGGCGGTACCCAAGATCGCCTGGCTCGCACAGGAGGCCGAGAAGCGCGAGCTCTCCTTCGAGATCGAGGTGGACGGAGGCGTGGGCCCCGCAACCGTGGCGCAGGTGGCCGCGGCGGGAGCGCACCAGGTGGTGGCCGGGAGCGCGGTGTACGGCGCCAAGGATCGAGCCAGGGCCATCCGCGCCATCCGCGCGGCCTGCGAGGCCGTCAGCTAGCATGGCGGACGTCGCCCCCTGGACATGGTACGTCCTCGCGGCCGCGTGGGGTGCGATCTGGGGCTCGTTCGGAAACGTGGTGATCCACCGCCTGCCCGCGCGAAAGTCCGTGGTCCGGCCCTCGTCCGCGTGTCCGGACTGCGGAAAGGTCATCCGCTGGTACGACAACGTCCCCGTCCTGAGCTGGATCGCGCTCCGGGGCAGGTGCCGGCGCTGCGGCTGGCGCATCCCGATCCGGTATCCCCTGGTCGAGCTCGGCTCGACCCTGCTGTCCGTCATGGCCGTGCGGAGCCTGCTCGCGGGCGGCCCGGACGAACTGCCTCTCTTCCTCAGCACCTTCTTCATCCACTTCGCGTTCCTGTGGGCCCTGCTCGTGCTCGCCGTCATCGATCTTCGGACCATGCTCCTGCCCGACGCCATCACCCTGCCCGGCGTCATGCTGGGGCTCACGTTCGTGCTCGTGACGGACCGCACGCGCGTGCTCGAGAACGCGATCGCTTCCGCGGGCGCATACCTCGTGGTCCTCGTCTTCTTCGTGCTCCTCTACCGGCTCGTGGCGAAGCGCGAGGGCATGGGCATGGGCGACGCGAAGCTGCTGGCCATGATCGCGGCGCTCATGGGCTGGAAGGGAGCGGTGTTCTCGCTCGTGGGCGGCGCGTTCCTGGGGCTGCTCGTGAACCTCCCCGTGCTCGTGCTTCGCAGGAAGGACGACGGCGGGAGCGGTCAGGACGGCGAGGAGGAGGAGCGGTCCGTGCTCAGGGCGCAGCTGCCCTTCGGTCCCATGCTCTCGCTCGCCGCGGCCCTGTACTTTTTCTGGGGGGAGGAGATCGTGGCCACCTACTACGGCGTGGTCGACCGGATCGTTCTCTCCTTCATGAGGTGACGAGATGACAGCACGCACGGTGATCCCCCTGGCCCTCGCGGCGCTCCTCGCCTGCGCGTGCGACGAGAAGCCGAGAGGCCCGGTGGACGCGGCGGTCGAGGAGGTGGCGGAGGAGCCCGTCGAGGTGGTGGACGAGCCTGAGGAGGAGCCCGATCTCGTCGATCCCGTGCCCGACCACCCTCGCATCTGGCTCACGCCGCTCCTCATGGACGAGCTCGAGCTCAGGCAGGAATCGAGCACGCCGAACGCGATCACGATCCGTGACTGGTGCGCCGACCACGGGGAGGACGACCTGGCCTCGTACGTGGACAGCCGGGGGCTCGGCGTGCTGGGCGCGATCAACTACGCCCTGCTCTACAAGATCCAGAGCTCGCCCACGTACGCCCAGCGCGCCGCGCAGATCGTCGAGTACGCGCTCGACAACCCGTACGAGGGCCACACGGCGGACACGTGGATCGAGTTCGACGACTTCCACGCGGCGCGCAACCTCGTCCCGGCCGTGGCCATCGTCCTGGACTGGTGCTGGGAGGCGCTGAGCGAGAGCCGCCGCACGCGGCTCGTCGAACAGCTCGACTCGTGGGCCGCGCGGATGATGGCGGCCGAGCCTCCCGGCTGGCAGGACCCCTCGAGCCACGACTTCTACGGCCACATGTGGGCGCTGCTCGCCGCGGGCTACGCGATCTGGGGCCACAGCCCCGACGCCGAGACGTACATCGCACACGCGCGGGACGTGATGCTCGCCGAGGGCGTCAAGTACGCGAGCGGCGAGGAGGTGGCCTGGCCCGTGTGGGACAGCAGCACGGGCCGCGCGAACGGCGGCATGTGGAACGAGGGCACGCTGCACGGCAACGCCTCGAGCGAGCACCTGTTCTCGGCCATGCTGGCCGAGCTGTCGGCAGAGGGCATCGTCCACGAGGGATTCGACTTCACGGCCGAGGTGGTGGGCTTCAACATCCACGCGACCTGCCCGGGCGGAGGCTGCACGCACGCCGAGGGCGACGGGGCGCTGGGCGCGATCGGACCCGCGGTGAGGATCCCCGTGCTCATGGCCATGGCCCTGTCGGACGCGTCCACTCGCGGCCGCGGCCAGTACTGGGTGGACGAGGCCACCACGGCGACGACCACGGCCACGCCGTACCGGCTCTTCAGCGAGTTCATCTGGTACGACGAGGACCAGGTGGGCGTGGACTACAGGCCCGCGATCGGCAACAGCCTGTACGCCGCCGGCACCCAGACGCTCTTGTGGCGCGACGGCTGGGGAGACGATGCGCTGTGGATCACGATGAGGATCGGGCTCCTGGGCACCGACGCCGCGCACAACGGCCTGGGTCACTTCACGGTGTACAAGAACGGGTGGCTCGTGGCCGACAGGGGCGTCGAGGATGCCGACGGCTCGCTGTACGAGGACCTGCACCACAACGTGCTGTACGTCCCGCCTGCGGATCCGGGCGACGAGGGCAGGCTGTACTGGGGCGCCTCGACGATCGAGCACCTCACCGCGAACATGGCCTACGTCTACCTCGCCGGGGACATGACGGACGTGTACTCGGCCCAGCCCTCGTCCCGTGCAAACACCGTGTCGCACAAGGAGCGCGAGCTCTTCCTCGTCTCGTCGGCAAAGACCCTGCTCGTCATGGACCGCGGCGCGTCCTTCGACGCAGCGCACGACAAGATCTTCCAGCTCCACTTCGCCTCCGATCCGGTGGACGAGTCTGGCGACTACCGGGCGTCGGGAACGGGCGCGGACCTGGTCGTGCACACGGCCCACCCGGCCGGGGCCTCCGGGACCGTTGACACGGCCGAGGGTCACAGGCTGAGGATCACGACGACGGACAGCACGACGGCAAAATCGTTCCTGCACGTCCTGCGCGTGGTGGACGCGGGAGCAGATCCGCTCTTCATCCCGCTCTCGAGCACGGAGGCGGAGGTGGTCGGAGCGGCCCTCGGCAGCTCCGACGGCTCGGCGGACACGGTGGTCACGTTCTCGGACGACCCGGAGGGCGATCCTCCCGCCGCGGGCAGCTGGACCCTCTCCTTCGACCTCACGGGCACCCTCGTGCGCTGCTTCTTCCTCGACCTCGACCCCGCCACGACGTACTATGTCGTCCATGCGCTCACCGGATCGACGCTGGACATCATGGTCTCGACCACGGATCCGGGTTCGGCCGCATCGCATGCCGCGAACGAGCACGGCATCATCTCGTTCGAGTTCACGCCGGAATGACGCGCTGTACGTGAGACTCGCAGCCCTGGGGGGGCTCGCGATCATCGCGGCCGCGTGCAGCGGCGGCGCCAGCATGCTGGGCGACGCCTCGAACGACCCGCCCGCGGACGTGACCGCGGACCCATGGGACGCGGCGGACGCGGACGTCGACGTGCGCGACGGGTGGGACGACGACGCGCCGTGCTTCGTGGCGCCACCATGCCCCGACGGGCCGGAGGACGGCGTGATGGGCATGCCCTGCCTGACCGACCTGGACTGCCGGGACGTGCGCGGCTCGTTCTGCTGGACCGAGAGGTACGAGGTCTTCGACGGCGAGATCTACATCTACAACCCCGGCGGCAACTGCGCGTTCTGGAACGAGATGACCGCCTCGTGCGACCCGGACGATGGCGTCGAGTGCCCCGACGGGTCGCGCTGCCTCGTCATCGGCAGCGACGACTACTCGGGCTGCATCGACGAGTGCCGACCCGCGGACAGGTCGATGGAGCTCCACGGCTGGGCGTGCGGGTGTCGCAGGGGCTACGAGTGCGACATCAACGCGAGGCTCTGCTTCTCCGGCTGCTCCAACGACAGGCAGTGCTGCGAGACGTGGTACGACGAGGACGACGACTTCCAGCGCGACCCCGAAGAGGTCACGCTGTGGCCCGGGTGCACGAGCTACTGCGACGGCGACGACGAGGAGGAGTGGACGGACGACTGCATGGCCTCGTGGGCGTGCATCAACCCGGGCCGCGAGGGGGCGCTCATCGGCGACCCGTGCGAGCACGATTCGCACTGCCCGCCCGACGGCACGTGCCTGGCCTACACCGACCGGGAGACGGGCGAGGACTACTTCCCGGGAGGGTACTGCACGAAGATGGGCTGCCAGTACGCGGGCCGCGGCTGCAGCGACGCCGGCGGCGCGTGCATCAACATGGGGTCCTGGCGCGCGCCGCAGGGCATGTGCCTCAAGCCCTGCCATGTGGGCCGCGAGATCACGGATCCGGACTACGAGTGCCGCACCACGCCTGGCGAGGAGCAGGTCTGCTTCCCGGTCCACAGGCTCGGCTGGATCGGGGGTATTCCGGAGGACGAGATGGACGGCTACTGCTTCCCGGGCAACACCGAGGAAGGCACCGGCGGCATCGGTGACGACTGCACGTCCGACTCGGACTGCGCCTCCCCGTTCGGGCTGGGCGAGTGCTCGAACTGGTTCGGCGATAGCCCGTTCTGCACGATCCGCTGCAGCGAGGACCTCGTGCTCGAGGACGCGATCTGCGGCCCGGCGGCAGAAGGGGAGATCGCACCGACCCTGTGCGGCTGGTCCATGTGCTGGCCGGGCTGCCACGCGCCGAGCGCGGCTCTCTTCGAGAACGACTGTGACCGGGAGGGCTTCGCGTGCGCCCCGCTGTCCTACATCGGCACGACCTACGTGCCCGAGGGCGCACTCAGGCCTCCCGGGGTCTGCTTCCCGGCCTGCGATGACGACGCGTTCTGCGAGGAGATGTACGAGACCATGGAGAGGTGCAACATGGTCACCGGCCTGTGCTTCTGACGCCAGAAACCCTTTGATATCGCTGGGGTTGCGCCGTCCACTCCGGGGCTCCATACATTGGCCAATGCATCCCGGCGACAGCGAGCACGACAGGAACGAGCCGGACATCCGTCCGCTGGTCGCGGCGATGATCCAGACCACCGACAGCCTGGTGCAGGCTTTGCCCGTGGATCTCGTCTACATGTGCCTGCCCGACCCCGGTGCCCGCACGGCGTCCCTGCACCCGCTCTACGAGGGCTCGGACAGCTTCAGGATGTCGCTCCCCACGAGGTTCGTGCTCGCCGGATCGCTCCTCGAGGAGATCCTCGATGGAGGCGGCCCGCGCATCATCAACCGGCCGTTCACCGGATCGTTCTCGGCCCTGGAGATGAGCCTGAGCAGGCGGATCGGCTCCGCGGTCCTCGTGCCTCTCGAGGGCTCGGCCGGGCCGCTCGGCACCGTGATCCTCGCCTCGCTCACGGAGGGGAGCTACGTCGAGGCGCACCTCGACGTGATCAAACCGCTCGTCGCTCCCCTGGCGAGAGCAGTCGAGACCGAGCTCGCAGCCGTGACCTAGGTGGCCTTCGAGATGAGGTCGTCCAGCTTGGCCTCGTTGACCAGGCCGACGGACTGGCCCTTGACCTGTCCATCGGCGAAGAGCAGCAGCGTGGGGATGGAGAAGATCCTGTAGCCCTGTGCCGTCTTCTGGTTGTCGTCCACGTCCATCTTGACGAACTTGACCTTGCCCTCGTACTTGTCCACGGCCTTTTCGAGGATCGGCGTCAGCATCTTGCAGGGTCCGCACCACTGGGCCGTGAAGTCCACCAGGGTCGGCACGTCCGACTTGAGGACGTCAGCCTCGAACGTATCATCCGTCACGTGCGGGATCTTCTCCGATGCCATCTGCCTGCTCTCCTTCGTGCCGGCCGTGTCCGGCAGTTTGCCTGTGTGAGGCGAAATGCGATATACAGTTCCTACTACCCTCTATCTCATATGCGTTTCGCTTTCAAGACGGCAATGGGGATCGGGACGCTCGTTATCGCCTCGTTCTCACCGCTCCCGGCCCTGGCCACACCCGGCTCCTGCCAGCCATCCTACGACCTGGATGTGACGCTGGACCCCGGGGCCGGACGCCTCGCCGGACGCATGACCCTCACCCTCGAGTGCGACGGGCCGCCGCCCGACGAGATCGCCCTGTGGCTCTACCCGAACCGCCTCGCGACGCCTCCCGAGTTGCTCGATGCGATGACCACCTACTGGATCTACCCGTACAGCTTCAACCCGGGCGGGATGGAGATCCAGGCCGAAGGAGTCCGGGAGCTGGAGCTGGACGAGGACCACCCCCTGCACGCGGTCCCCGGCATGGCCGTGAGCGTACCGCTCGAGCAGGGCGAGGACGGGGCGGCGCGCGTGGAAGTCACGTACGAGGTGCGCATCCCGAAGCGCTACGGGCTCTTCGGCCGCGCGCGGGGAGGCGTGCTGCTCGCCACGGGATGGCACCCCATGCTCGCACCGCCGGGGCCCGCGGGATGGAACCTCGATGCCGCCCCTGCCGAGGCGCGCTACGACGTCACCCTCAGGGTCAAGGGCGGCTACGACGTGGTGCTGGGCGATCTGTTCTCGCCGTCGTCGGGCAGCGGTAAGGACGCCGTGATCGAGGCCTCCACGGGACCGGTCTCCGCCCTGCCCCTCGCCGCGTACCCCGATCTCGAGACGTCGAAGGCCTCCTGCAAGGGCGTGACAGTCAGGTGGCACGGCCTCGGGAAGCGGCCCCAGGCGCAGCACTTCACGCCCGGCACGGGCGAGGTGCTGGGGCTTCCGGACAAGCTGCCGGACGTGATGAGCTACGACCGGCCCCTCATGGCCATGGAGACGGCGTGCCGCGTGGTGCACCTCGCGAGGGAGGCGGGCGTGAAGCTCGCGAAGGGCACGGTGCTGGACCTCCTGGAAGCGCCCCTCAGGCTCGAGGTGGCGGCGCCCACGCACGGTCCCGTCGTCGTCTCGGACCGGGCGTTCGACATCCTGCCCGCGAAGAAGGCGTGGAAGTTCCACGAGTTCCAGATCGCCCGCGCCGTGGCGGTCTCTCTTCTCATGCGCACGATGCGCGGCTCGGGCGACCCCGTGCAGGAGGCGGTGAGCGCGGACTTCCTCGCCGCGGAGATCGTGAAGCGCTACACCGAGCGATACCACGGCACGCAGGAGGACGTGGTCGACATCCTCAAGTGGGGCTCGTTCCTCGCCGCGGTCGACTACTTCCTCTACTCGCCGCTCGTCGAGTTCCGCGAGGCCTACTTCATGACCGTGGCCGAGCGCGACTGGCTGCGCGACGAGCCGTGGGCGTTCATGAGCCGGATGCCCCGCGGAAAGCTCTTTCACCACAAGCTCGTGGACCTCCTCGGCGCCGAGGCCGTGGACAGGATCGCGGACGGATTCGTGCAGGGCAAGGGAACGATCCGCGCGCTGGCGCAGCAGGAGGCTGGAGAGGACCTGGACTGGTTCTGGACGCAGTGGTCCACGGCCTACCCCTCGCTCAACTACCGCGTCGGCTCCGTGACCTCGACGCCTGCCGGCTCGGGATACCGCCACGAGGCGCGCATCGAGCGGCAGGGCGACACCTCGATCCGCGAGCCCGTCACCGTGCGCTTCCTGCTCGCGGGCGGCGGACACGAGGACAGGGTGTGGCTCGACTCCGGCGCGTCGGGGACCGTGTCGATGGAGTCGGACCACAAGCTCGAGAAGGTGGTGGTGGACCCGGAGATGAGGCTCTTCGAGGACGCCTCGCTCACGAAGAACCATCCGCGGTTCGACAACGCCTCGAAGGCGTCGTGGCGCCCGCCCGTGTTCGCGGCCTTCGCGATCACCTCGAACATCACCGATCTCTCGGGCGACATCGACGTGCTCTTCGACATGAGGCGCAAGTACGACGTGATCAGCGGCCTGCGGATGAGGCTGGTGGCCGCCACGTGGGGCCAGGGGGGCACGATCTGGTACTCGCACGGGCTGGGCAAGAAGCGGGACATGGATCACGCGGTGTGGCACGTGGGAGGCTTCGTGACCGGCTTCCACCACAACCCGGGCTTCGGGTACCTTGAGGGGTCCGGAGAGGACGCGGCATGGCACGGAGGCACGTCGTTCACCGCGGGCCTGTACCTGGATCACGACAACCGCCACTATCCCTTCAACCCCACGGACGGGTGGAACTTCGGCCTGGGCGCCAGCTACTCCATGGGCTTGGACGACGACAAATGGTCCGAGCCAGGCAGCCTCAGGCACGTCTTCTCCGCATCCACGCGCGCCTTCTACCTGTGGACCCCCACGGGCGGCCACACCCTCGCCTTCTACGGCGGCGCGAGCGGGAACTTCGGCGACCCCTACCGCGGCCAGCTCGAGTCGCTCTCCTCGCCTTCGGTCCTGAGGGGCTTCGACGTGGACGAGACCTTCGGCCGCGCGCTCGTCTACGCGTGCTTCGAGTACCGCCACCTGTACACGCACGCGCTCAACATCAACGTGGTGCACTACGCCACGCTCCAGGGCATCCAGGGCGTGCTCTTCGGCGGCGCGGGCACGGTGACGCGCGAGGACTCCTACCGCGGCCTGTTCGCCGCTGACCGCATCTTCACCGAGGTGGGCTACGGCCTCAGGGGCATCATCGCCTTCTTCGGCTCGTACCCCGGCATCGTGGCGCTCGACCTGGCCGTGCCGATCACGCCCCTCGAGCGGTACGATCGGTACGGCCAGAGGCGGTTGCCCGTGGCGCTGCGCCTGTCCTTCAACCACACCTTCTAGACCCTCTGCCCTGAGCCGCTGCCCTGAGCCCGTCGAAGGGTAGCCTGATCAGTCCAGGCTCTCGAGCCACCTGGTCTCGTAGCCCTCCGTGAGCGGGATGACGCAGATGAACTCGGCTTCCTCGCTTCCCCTGTTCTCGTAGCGGTGGGACGAGCCGGGTGGCATGTACACCGTGTCCCCCGCCCGGACGGTACGCGTCTCGCCGTCCAGGGTGAGGACCAGCTCGCCGCGCACCACGACCTGCTCGTGCTCGAGGTCCTCGTGGGCGTGCTCGGGGATCAACCCGCCGGGCTCCAAGACGAACCGTCGCATCACGAAGTGGGGAGCTCCCTGCTCGGGGCCGATGAGGATGGCCATCCGCGCGCCGCGGGTCCCGTCGATGGGTTTGGTCTCGACCGTGGAAAGCGGCCGGACGATGGATTTCGTGTTCCCCATTGTGTCCTCCGTGATTACCATTAAGAGCCGGAAAAGGATGTGCCACACACATGAGCCTCGTCAACATCATCGGGATCGCAATCGGCCTCGCGATGGACGCGTTTGCCGTGTCCATCGCTTCCAGCGTGCTCCTCCAGAACGTCTCGCCGAGGCAGACCTTCCGGCTCTCGTTCCACTTCGGCTTCTTCCAGTTCGCGATGCCCGTGATCGGCTGGCTCCTGGGCTCCACCTTCGCACGCTGGGTCATGGCGTTCGATCACTGGATCGCCTTCGGCCTGCTCCTGCTCATCGGCTCCAGGATGATCTACGAGTCGCTCACGCGGCCCGAGGATGAGAAGCGGCGGGATCCATCCAGGTGGCCCGACCTGGTGATCCTGTCCGTGGCCACGTCCATCGACGCGCTCGCCGTGGGCGTGAGCTTCGCCATGCTCGACGTCACGATCTGGCTCCCCTGCGTGATCATCGGGCTCGTGGCCGCCGGCATGACGCTGGTGGGGCTGAGGATCGGCGCCAGGCTCGGGACCCGGTTCGGAAGGCGCATGGAGATCCTCGGGGGCATCGTGCTCATCGGCATCGGTGCGCGCATCCTGCTGCAGCACCTGCTCTGAGAAGGCTGTCTCACCCCACGTTCTTGATGAGCTCGTCCTGCAGAAGCACGAAGTGCTCCTGCTCCTCGGCGATCGCGGCGTCGAGGAGCTTGCTGTGCCCGATCTCGTCGCGCACGCCTTGGTAGTAGAGGAGGGTCCTGAGCTCCAGCTTGATGCCGATGCGCAGGGCATCGGCCACGGTCACGATGGAATCGATCTCCTTGAAATCGGGGGTCCTGAAGAACTCTGACTTGGCCAGAGCCCTGAGGAAATCGCTCCGGTGGTACTCACTCGCCGCCTCGGGATCGTCCTGCCCGGCCTGCTCGAGCAGGTCCGCGAAGCGGCTCTCGTGCTCCTTCTCGTCCTCGGCCAGGCCCCTGAAGACCCTTGCCACGTCGGGATTGTCGTCGAACTTGCGCGCCACGCGCTCGTAGAACTTCACGCCGAAGCGCTCGATCTCCACGGCGAGTTCCAGCGCCCTGCTCACGGTCATCTCTCGATCCATGTCGTTCGCCTCCGGTTGATGTCGATCCTGACCAACCGATAAGGCGCTTGGCGGTCTGATCCACCCCGCCGGGCGGATCAGGCGAGGAGCGCGATGACGAAGGCGACCCCGATGATGGTGACCGCGACGATCAGGGCGATGACGACCGAGAGGGGGACGGGCTTCTTCTCACCGGTGCGCGAGGCCGCCTCGGCCTGCGCCTGTGCGAGGATGCGCTTGAGCCGCTCGGGGTCGTAGTTCTCGATCGCGAGCGTATCCTTGGCTTTCGCCTCCTTGAGCGCCGCGGGCACGGGCTCGGCGGCAGGCGCCCCTCCCGGAGCGGCTCCGGGCGGGGATTTCGGGATCTTCGCCCGGGGCTTCGTGACCTCTTCCTCGAAGTGACCGATGGGCATCGTGTCCTGCCGCGCCCTGCGCCTGAGCTCACCCTTCCCGGCATCCTTGCCTGACGGACCAGCCTGGGCGGGAGCAGCGGCAGCCTGCTGCTGGACCGGAGCCGGGTCCGTGGGAGCCGTGGGCCGGACGGGCGCATGGACGGCGGGAGCGGCGGCCGTGGCAGGTGCGGGTGCAGCGGCCGGTGCCGGTACGGGTGCCGTGGCCGGTGCCGGTGCGGGTGCGGGTGCAGCGGCCAGTGCCGGTACGGGTGCCGTGGCAGGTGCGGGTGCGGGTGCGGGTGCAGCGGCCAGTGCAGGTGCGGGAGCCGTGGCAGGTGCGGGTGCAGCGGCCAGTGCCGGTGCGGGTGCAGCGGCCAGTGCAGGTGCGGGTGCAGCGGCCGGTGCCGGTGCAGCGGCCAGTGCCGGTGCGGGTGCAGCGGCCGGTGCCGGTGCGGGAGCCGTGGCCGGTGCAGGTGCGGGTGCCGTGGCCGGTGCCGGTGCGGGTGCAGCGGCCAGTGCCGGTGCGGGTGCCGTAGCCGGTGCAGGTGCCGGTGCCGTGGCCGGTGCCGGTGCGGGTGCCGTGGGAGCCGTGGGCCGGATGTCTGCCAGCGCAACGGGGGCGGCGGCCGGCGGCGGCGCCGGTTGCGGTGAAGGCACGGCTACCGGAAGCGGCTGTCCGCTCTCGTCGATGGGCTTGATCTCGTCCACCGAGAGCATCTCCGGCGGCTCCTGCGAAAGAGGCGGCCTGGGCAGGGCGGGAACCTCGATCCTGCGGGACGCGGGCGGGCCTGCCGGACGCGCCGGAACCATCTTCCCGGGATCCGGCCGAGGCGGAGGCGGCCTGCGCACGGGCTCCGGCTTCTTGGGAGACATCTGCCAGTCCGGCAGGTCCACGTTCTCCTTGCGCTCGTCGGCGGGCGCCTCGGGCGTGAACAGGGTCGCACCGCAGCTGGGGCAGACGAGGTCCCAGCCCTTGACCACCACGTTGCATTTGGGGCAGTTGGCCACTGCCTGACTCCCTGATTACTTCTTCGGTCTCCTCGATCCACCGCCGGAACGGGGCCTGCGGTCCCTCCCGCCGCTCTGCCCGCCGCCTCCACTGGGCCTCGACGACTGCCCCCCACCCTCCGGGATGGGACCGTCGTAGAACTCCCTGTGCGACAGCTTCACCTTACCCTGCTGGTCGACCCCGATGCAACGCACCTTGATGGTGTCCCCCTCCTTGAGCACGTCCTCCACCCTGCCCACGCGGAACGGGGCCAGCTCGGAGATGTGGACGAGGCCGTCGGTGCCGGGAAGGATCTCCACGAAGGCGCCGAAGTCCTTGATGGATCGCACGGGCCCCTCGTACACCTTGTCCTCCTCGGGCTCCTGGGTGAGGCCGTCGATGATCTCGAGTGCGCGCTTCATCTTGTCGCCGTCCTTGGCGTAGATCGTGACGGTCCCGTCGTCCTCGACGTCGACCGTGGTCTCCGTCTCGTCCTGGATGGCGCGGATGGTCGCTCCTCCCTTGCCGATGATGTCCCTGATCTTGTTCGGGTTGATCTTGATGGCGGTGTGCCTCGGCGCGAACGGCTTCATCTCGGGCCTCGAATGCGGGATGGTCGCCAGCATCTTCTCGAGGATGTGCAGCCTGCCCTCCCGGGCCTGCGCGAGTGCCTGCTCGAGGATCTCCTTCGTCACTCCCTTGACCTTGATGTCCATCTGCATCGCCGTGATGCCGGTGGCCGTGCCCGTCACCTTGAAGTCCATGTCCCCGAGGTGGTCCTCGTCGCCGAGGATGTCGCTGAGCACGACGAACTTGCCCGTCTCCTCGTCGAGCACGAGTCCCATGGCGATGCCGGCCACGGGCGACGGGACGGGAACGCCGGCGTCCATCAGCGAGAGCGTGCCCCCGCAGACCGTTGCCATGGAGCTGGAGCCGTTGGACTCCGTGATCTCCGAGACCACGCGGATCGTGTACGGGAAGGACTCGCCCCGCGGAACCATGCGGGACAGGGAACGCTCGGCGAGGTTCCCGTGGCCGACCTCGCGGCGCGACGGCCCCCGCATCATCTTCACCTCGCCCACGCAGTAGGGGGGGAAGTTGTAGTGCAGGATGAACGACTTCCAGTACTCGGGCAGCAGTCCGTCGATCTTCTGCTCATCGCGGTGCGTGCCCAGAGTCGTCGTGACGATGGCCTGCGTCTCTCCCCGCGTGAACAGCGCCGAGCCGTGCACCCGGGGCAGGATGTCCAGCTCGCACGTGATCTGCCGGATGTCCTTGGGCCCCCGGCCGTCCACCCTCTTGTTCCTCTCCAGGATGTCGGCGCGCAGGATGTCCTTCTCGATGCTGCCGAGCACGGAGGCGATGTCCTTGGGGCCGGGCGGGTCGTCCTTGCCGGCCGACATCTCCTCGATGACGGCGTCGCGCACCTCGTCCAGGGCGCGGTGCCGGTCGAGCTTGCCCGCGTTCTTGAGGGCCTCCCTCACGCGGTCCGTCGCCCTGTCGCGCACCGCGGACTCGAGGTCAGCGTCGACAACGGGCTTGACGAACACACGCTTGGGCTTGCCGATGCTCTCGCGCAGCGACAGGATGAGATCCAGGGTCGGCTGGACCGCATCGTGGCCGAACAGGAGCGCCTCGACCATGGACGCCTCGTCCACCTCCCTGGCCTCGCCCTCGACCATCACGATGGCGTCCTTGCTCGCCGCCACCACGATGTCGATGTCGCTCTCCTCGAGCTGGGAAAGCGTGGGGTTCGCGATGAGCTTTCCATCAATGCGCCCGACGCGCACGCCCGCAATGGGCCCGTCGTAGGGGATGTCGGACAGGGTCAGGGCGGCGCTGGCGCCCGTGAGCGCGAGCACGTCCGTGAGGTTCTCCTGGTCCGCGCTGAGCACCGTGGCGACAACCTGCGTCTCGTTCTTGTAGCCCTTGGGGAAGAGCGGCCGGTTCGGCCGGTCGATCATCCTGCAGGTGAGGACCTCGTTGTCGCGCAGCTTGGCCTCGCGCTTGAAGAACCCGCCCGGGATCCGCCCGGCCGCGTATGTC
>JAFDER010000038.1 GCA_019310245.1 Deltaproteobacteria bacterium | reverse complement strand
CTTGAGGTCGTGCCACGTGGACTGGGTCGTGAACGTCCAGGCGAAGCGCACGTCGTCGATCGTCAGGCCGCCGAAGGTGTGTGGGTCGTCGGACAGGATGCCCTCCAGCGGCTCCAGGGCGGCCGTCTGGTCCACGTGGTTGATGTACGGGAAGGGCGAGAGCACCGGCCGGCCTCCCTCGCCCACCAGCCTGTCGGTGAGCACCACGGCGTACGTGGTGCGCGGCGAAAGCGACACCATGGGCCTCATGACGAGGGTGTTCGTCTCGAACTCGTAGAACGGCACGGTGTGCCACTCGGGATCGAGCAGCCAGGAGAGGGTCTCCATGTCCTCGGCGCTGTCCGGGTCGAGGCCGGGCGGGCACTCGTGGCCGCTCCGGCAGTGGCATCCGCCCGCCCTGTACATGGCGGCGGAGCACCAGACGTTGGCGCGGCCCACGTGGCCGTCGAAGTTGGTGTCGAGCGGCAGGTCGTCGAGCTCCCCGTTGCCGTTCTCGTCCTCGTTGACGTCGAGCCATCCGTCGCCGTCCACGTCCTCGCCCGTGCCCGGTTCCGTGTCGAACGTCCCGTCTCCGTCCAGGTCCTCGTCGATGTCGTCGAGCCACCCGTCGCCGTCCACGTCCTCGTCCACGTCCCACTCGCCGTCGTGGTCCAGATCCTCCTGCACGTCGAACGTGCCGTCGTTGTCCACGTCCTCGTCGATGTCCAGGTGTCCGTCGCCGTCCGTGTCCTCGTCCACGTCGATGTTGCGGTCGTGGTCCACGTCCTCGCCCGTGTCCAGGTACCCGTCTCCGTCCAGGTCCTCGCCCACGTTGAGCAGGCCGTCGCGGTTGATGTCCTCGTCCACGTCGTCGAAGTTGCCGTCTCCGTCGATGTCCTCGCCGTCGTCGAACGCGCCGTTGTCGTTCAGATCCTCGGTCCTGTCCTGCTCCCCGTCGCCGTCGATGTCCTCGTCGATGTCGAGGTGCCCGTCGCCGTCCACGTCCTCGGCGTCGCGGTCCGGCGTGGTGTCGCCGTCCGCGTCCACTTCGAGCACGTCCAGCACGGTGTCGCCGTCCACGTCCACCTCGAGCACGTCCAGGTGTCCGTCTCCGTCCAGGTCCTCCGTGCCGTCGTCGTATCGCCCGTCTCCGTCCAGGTCCTCCGTGTCGTCCAGCACGCCGTCTCCGTCGATGTCCTCGTCGAAGTCCAGCGTGCCGTCCATGTCCAGGTCCTCGCCCCTGAGCTCGTTCTCGTTCTCGTACATGAGCGTGGGCGCGTCCCAGCGCGGATCGTTGGGGTAGTAGTAGCCCTTGCGGTCGAGGTACTTCGGGTAGTTGCCCTGGCCCACGTCGAGCGGCATCGCCTTGCCCAAGGCGGGCGAGTCGGGATCCACGTTGATGAGGTAGATCGCGTCGTTCTGGAACGGCCACTCGTTGGCGTACTCGCCCGAGTCCGCCACGCGGTCGTGCTGGCGCTCCATCACGTTGTCGAGGTCCAGGCAGATGCCGTCGCGGTCGTCCGTGCACTCGAACGGCACGGTGATGGGCGTGAACCCGCCCCAGCCGTCGAGCGTGTCGATCTTGCCGCGGATCCAGGACTCGAGCCGCGTGTCGGCCACGAGGCTGACGTTGATCCGCATGCCCGTGGGCGAGTCGGGATCGGGCCGTGCGGCCACGTCGGTGGGGATGGGCACCTTGGGAAGCGGGCGGTGGAAGAGATCGAAGACCACCACGGGCCCGGACCCGTCCGGGGTCCTGGCGAGGCCGCCGGGCCTGTCGCCCGAGTCGCAGGAGGCCGCGAGAGCGATCGTGGCCACGAGGAAGGTGCGAAGCGCGCTTCTTGCATTCATCGTCGTCATCGTGATCCTCCTCACCAGTCCATGTGGAGACGGCCCATGACCATCCACACGTCGGCCATCCGGTCCCCGTTGCCGTCCGTGAAGTAGCGCCCCGGCCAGAGGTAGCCGAAGTGCGCGCCCGCGCCCATGGCCACGCCCTTGACCGGGTAGGAGAAGTTGATCGCCATGTCGAGCTCCACGCCCAGGTCCTTGCTCGTGGTCGGTCCGCTCAGGTAGTTGAGCGGCGCGCCGCCCAGCTTCTGGGAGAACGGGCTGACCATGTCCGTGGCCGCGCGCGCCACCACGACGCCGATCGCACCGTCGAGGTACTCGAGCGGCTGCACGCGCAGGACGGGGTTGAAGTAGAAGGACGCGAACACGCCGCCGTCCGACGTGAGCAGCTCCACGCCCGGCACGGGCTCGCCCGCCATGTTGGGGTGCGAGGCCAGGGTGGAGGCCCTGGCGCTCTGCCAGGCCAGGACCTCGGGGAAGAGGATCATGCCCACCCTGTGGCCCGGGTCCATCTTGAACTGCAAGAGGTCGCCGTCCAGGTTGTTGGCGTCGCCCGAGGCGTAGCCCAGCTCGATCCAGAAGTCGATCATCTCCTTCCACCGAAGGCCGATCTTGCCCGCCATGCCGAACTGCTCGAGCCAGTGCCCGTCGGGCTGGCTGATCGAGTAGGCGAGGGTCGTCTTCTCCAGGCCGGGAAGCTGGTTGGTGATGTAGGCCACCTCGGCCTCGGCGTAGGCAGTGAGGTCCTGGGGGAAGTCGACCTGCCCGTGTGCGAAGCCGTCGAAGACCATGACCTCGAGCGTGCGGTCGTCGTTGGTGGTCTGGTTGCGGTAGACCCAGTAGAAGCCGAGCTGCTGGCCTCGGTACTCCCACCGAAGCGCGGCGATCGCCTGCCAGGCCAGGTCGCCGCAGTACTCGATCTTCTTGCCCTTCTTGCAGGTCTTCATCTGTGCGGTGATGTCGTTGAACACGAGGTCGCCCGCGAAGACCACGGCCAGGTCCTTGATCGCCTCGATGCCCGTGGGCTGGAAGGGCTTCGTGGCGAAGAGCACGCGCTCGACGATGTCGCCTCCGTCGTAGTAGCCGAACAGGACGTCCGAGCCGTCGTTCGCCAGGATGCCCATGCCCCACTGGCTCATCTGCTGCCCGATGCGGATCAGGCCGAACGACGGCCTGAGCTCCAGGTACAGCTGCCGGAAGCGCTGGCCCTGCAGGTCGTAGGCGTAGAACGAGTCGCGCGCCTCATGAGCCGTGCCCACGCCCTGCGTCGTGTCGCCCACCCAGGGGCCGGTGATCAGGTCGAACTCGGCCTTGACGATCAGGAAGTTGTTCCAGTTGAGCTCGGGCATGATGCGCAGGCGGCTCGAGGCCCAGAATTTCTGGCCCAGCATGTTCTTGGAGCCGAACAGGATCTCGTCCGCGGGCGTCGTGGGGTCGTCCCACGACTCGATGCCCGAGACCTGCAGGTTCGCCAGCCCGTTGAAGCGCAGGTGGAAGTGGCCCGGGATCTGGATGCTCAGCGAGCCCGTCTTTCCCGGCGACCCGTCCCCTGACGGCTCCTCCGCGGCACCGCCCTCGGGGTCGGGCACGCCCTCGGGCTCGTCCACGGCCTCCGGCTCGGCGATCTCGACCTCGCCCTCGCCCTCGACCTCGACGCTCGTCTCGTCCGCGAGCGCCGGTGCCGCGGCCCACACGAGCGCGGCCAGCATCAGCATGAAACCTGCATGTCTGTTCTCGCATCCGGGCATGTGAAACCTTCCCTTTTGCTGGTGAATTGCCGTTCAGTCTCGGATTGAGGCGAGATTATAGACGAATTCAGATTGGATTGGAATCGTCGGCCGTCAATACGTTCAATATTGTCGTTCCTCTAGGGACCGCACGCCTCGGGGGGGACGATGATGACGAATTGTCTGTGACCGATCCGGGCCACGGTGTCGCCCACGATGTGGATGTAGACGTTGAAGAACTGGGCCACGTGCTTGGGCGCCACGGTGTCGTTGTGGAACGTCACGTCGAAGGTCAGATCGGTTCCCGGCACCACGCCGTAGAACGTGGTCGCGTCCTGGTGCGAGTAGCCCTCGGGTGCGGGCGGATCGCCCGAGACGGGCGTCATGTCCTGCACGAACAGCGTTGCGTCGTAGTCGGCGCCGGGCGGGTCGTCGGGCGCGTCGTGCGCCTCGGCCGACACGTCCGCGTAGCGGGCCTCCGCGAACGCTCCGATCATGTCGATGATGCCGGTGCCCACCTCACCAGTGGGCGCCGTCACGACGAGCGGGGAACCGCTCACGTCCACGGTGCCCGTCCGCCGGCTCATCTCCTGCATGGAGTCGCGTCCTTCCTCGCTCCACGAGTTAACGAACACGCCGATGTGCTTTGCATTGATGGCGTTCATCTGCACGAGCGCGGCGTCGAAGTCGATCTCCGTGCAATCGTAGCGCTCGCGATCCATGTGGTCGCTGTGCCACGAGGCGTCCGAGACGTGCACGATGACCGGCTGGACGTCGGGACGGAAGCAGGGGTAGCCCGTGTACCCGGCCGGGCAGGAGTCCTGCCGCGGCACGTGCGCGTAGCAGTCCGTGAAGCCGCTGCCCGAGGCCGCGGCCCAGAGGGCCACCGCGTTCGACTCGGGCCCGTCGTTGCCGTAGCCCCAGGGCGTCTCGCCGTAGAGCGTGTTGAGCGCGGCCTGCACGAGCGTGATGTCGTCCGTGATGTCCTGGACGTGCCAGAACGGCTCGTCCTCGGGGTCGCCGTAACCGCCGTAGGGCATGTCGTTGAAGTGGCCCACGCCCATCTGCACGTCCGGGAAGCGCCTTTGGAGCCCGGGCACGATGACTGTGGCCAGGCTCCTGGCCACGTTCTCGATGGCCGAGTCCATGCTCCCGGTCGTGTCGATGAGGAAGTAGACGTCCGCCACGTCGAGCAGCGTGTGGACCGTCACGGTCCTGTGCTCGTCCGCCGCATCCAGGTACGGCAGGACCACGTACATGGGGTCCAGACCCGAACCCGGAACCAGCGGATCGGTGCCAGACGCCACCTCCTGCCAGTCCGTGAGCCCGTCGCCGTCCGTGTCGCGGTCGAAGGGATCCGTACCGAAGTACGTGATCTCGTCCTCGTCCGTGATGCAGTCGCCGTCCGAGTCCACGATGGGCGGTGGGCCCTCCGGCTCCAGGGGCAGGTCGGGATCCGCTTCCGGATCCACGAGCGCGTCGTCGAGATCCATCAGGGGGTAGGACATGTAGCAGCCGCCGGCCAAGAGTCCGGCGAGCACCAGGATGAGCATTCTCGGGCCCCGCATTGGTCTTCCTTTGCTGCCTAAGCCTAGCACGCAAGCTCGGGCCGCGCCCTAGCGGCCCTTGAAGCGCGCCTCACGCCTCTCGATGAACGACATGAGCCCCTCCATCGCGTCCTCGCTCTTGACGAGCCCACGCGCCTCGTCCATGAGCGTCTTCTTCGCCTCGTCGAATCCCCGCTCCATGGCCGTGATCGACGCCGCCCGCGTGGCCCTCACGGCGAGCGGCGCCTGCCGCGCCACGGCCTGCGCCATCTGCCTGCCCCTGTCCTCGAGCGTGCCGGGCTCGACCACCTCCTGCACGAGGCCTATTCTCAGCGCCTCGTCCGCGTCGAACTCATCGCCGGTGAGCAGGTAGCGCATCGCGTTTCCCCAGCCCGCGATCTGCGGAAACCTCAGCGTGGCGCCTCCGAAGGGCATGATGCCGCGCCTGACCTCCATCTGCGCCATCTTCGTGCCGCTCGCGGCCAGCCGGATGTCGCTCGCGAGCAGGAGCTCGACGCCGATCGTCAGGCACCAGCCCTTCACCGCGCACACCACGGGTTTCGTCCTGCGCGGATCCAGAAGGTCCATGGGATCCACGTTGCCCCCGGGAAACAGCGGGTCGCCCTTGGCCACCGCGGGGCCCACCTCGGCGAGATCCAGCCCGGCCGTGAAGTGCTCGCCGTGCGCGAAGAGCATCAGGCACCACAGATCTTCGTCCTTCTCGTAGCGCGTGTAGGCATCCGACAGGTCCCGGAGCATCTGCAGGTTGAAGGCGTTGCGCTTCCCGGGCCGGTTCAACCCCACGAGCATGACGTGCCCGTCCTTCTCGATCGTCAGCGTGGCTGGCTCTGTCACTGGATCCTCCGTGGCTGGCCTATCCTTCTACCCCGCCCGCGGGCCGAGTTCCAGGGCGATTGAGGTGGTCACAGATTGTGACCACCTCCTCACTTGGACCGTGGGGCTGTGCGCTTCGACAAGCTCAGCGCAGCGGAATGGATCAGTGATAAGTGTCAAGCGTCGGGGTCTGACCCCTATGTCGCGTGATGCGAGAGATCCTGTCTCCCGTGCCAGACCCTCAGCACGACGACGTGCCTGCTGCCTACCTCGTACACGATCCTGTACGGTGAGACGATCACTTCCCTGAGCCCCCGGCTTGCGTACTCGGGAACGATGCGCCCGCTGAGAGGATGATGCTGGAGACGCAGGACGCTTTCACGGATCCGTGCCGCGAGCGTCTCTGCAGCTCGAGGGTCATCGCGCTCGACGTATTCCTTGATGCGTCCGAGATCGTCGAGAGCCGGACCGGTCCAGACAATGGTTTTCCTACTTGCCATCACCCTTGCCAAACGTGTCGAGGATCTTCATGGCCTTCTTGTTGGGGTGGAGATCGCCGGAAGAGGCAGCGGATATGCCCTGCTCCACGGCATCGACGAACCTGGCGCGATCGACGAGCTTCTCGTACTCGTGCAGATCCAGCAGAACCGCCACTGCACGGCCCCGGCGCGTGAGAAGCACGGGGCGTCCGGTCTTCTTGACCTGGTCGAGCACCTCGGCCGACCGGCTCTTGAGGTCGCTGACCGGCCGGCTGTCCTCGCTGAATCGGGTACTGTGCATGGATCCTCCTGAAGCACCTTTAATAGTACCATCAACAGTACCTTCTGTGGCATCTGCTGGCAAGCGCGACATCACTCGATGAATCGCCGGCAGGCAGCCAGATGTTTCTCCTCCGTTCGAGATTCCAGTGGAATGCGGGCACGGTCCTTCACCGCGGTCATCACATTCCCGGGGCACTTCGACAGGCTCAGCGCAGCGGGAATGGCTCAGTGATAAGTGTCAAGCGTCGGGGTCTGACCCCATCAGGGGGGCGGGGGTGTGTAGTAGCAGGAGGAGTCCTCGAGGCAGGTCTGCAGGCTCCAGGTGGTGGCGCCGGTGGCGAAGTAGTAGCCGATCATGTTGACGAGGAAGAGGTTCATGTTGAAGGCGCGCGCGGGCGCGGAGACGATGAAGGAGTGCGAGCCCGTGGGCTCGATGGCCGCGATGGTGAAGCCGGAGACGCCGCCCTCGCAGGTGACCGAGTCGAGGTAGTGGCCGTCCCAGGACTCCGTGCATCCGTCCCCGGTGCCCGGGATGGTGGGCTCCCACAGGCTCAGGGCGTCCTGGCCGTACTCGGACGGGAACGAGGGCAAATCCTGGCCGTCCATGCCGCGGTCGAGATCCGAGGGGTCGAAGAGCACGGTCTGGCCGTCCGAATCGCGCACCCACCTCATGCGGTACTCGTTGCCCTCGATGACGAGGTTGTCGATGAGGGCCCGGCCCGGCGTGGCGCCCCAGCGCTCGTCGGGCCCGAAGACGTTGATGAGGCCCGCGGCGCGCGCCAGGTTCACGCCCGTGTTGATGGGCACGTTCATGTCGCCCAGCGTGAGCACGATGAGCAGGTTCGTGCGCGACTCCGCCTCCTCGGCGAACGAGAAGGGGTCGATGCGGTAGTGGCGCGCGGCGTTGCCCGGGTCGCCCCTCTCGAGGCCCACCTGGGAGATGCCCAGAAAGCTCCTGAGCGAGGAGCTGGAGCGCCGCTGACCGAAGCCGGCGGCCGGCGCGAGCAGCTCGTCGCCCACCTCCCACTCCCAGTGCTGGAACTCCACGTCGTCCGACTCCCAGGTGTCTATTGTGCGCACCTCGACCGCGTCGTCGGTGAGCAGGCACGCGTCGAAGTTCTTGACGGGCGATCCGGAGGCCGAGTGCACGATCGTGACCTCGAGGGGATCCATGAGGTCGGCCGGGAAGCCGGTGCGCACGGCCTCGAGGCCCATGAGCGGTGCGCAGCGGCGCACGCCGCTCGCCAGGTTCGTGACCACGAGCACGTGCCCGGCGGAGTGCTCGGAGGCCGGCACGCAGGCGAACTCGAGGTCGCCGATCTCGTTCGCAACGTCGGTGACCACGAACCTGAGTGAAAGCTCGGTGTCGGTGCACTCGGTGTCCGAGCGCACGGGATGGTCGGGATCGATGTACACGCTCGCGGGCACGGCAATGGCCAGAGGGCCGATGGTGCGCAGGATCACGGACTCGGGCACGCCCTCCTGCACCGAGCGGATGCCCACGTCCGAGAGGCCGGCGCCCACGCTCACGGGCGCGGCCGCGTCGATGTGCGGCTCGTAGGCGGCGGTCACGGTGGTCACGATCCCGCCCAGGCTCATGCCCCAAGCGTAGTACGGCACGTCCGGGCCGCCGATGTCCACGGCGCCGTCGCCGTCGAAGTCGCCCGCGATGTCGATGGCGCCGTCCAGGTCGAAGTCGCCGACGAGCTCCTGCTCGCCGTCCCTGTCCGTGTCCCAGTGCGTGTCCGGCCGGCCGTCGCCGTCCACGTCCACGGGCCCCGCGCTCCTCACGCCGTCGAACGTGCGCAGGATGCGCACGAACTGCATCCAGTCGGCCGCGCTCTGTCGGATGTTGTCGCGGGTGTTGAAGATGTACGCGGTCCAGAAGTCGCCGCCCGAGTCGCCCGAGCCATCGCCGTTCAGATCCCGGGCCCGGTCGTCGCTCACCGCCTTGCCGGCGCCTGCGAGATCCTCGACCTGGAACATGCCCTCGATGGCGCGGCGCATCACGTCGCTCTGGCCGATGCCGTGGTGGACCGTGTCCATGGCCGCGTAGCCCAGGCCGAACTTGGCGATCTGGCCCGCGAAGCCGAGCCCCTCGAGGCGCAGCGATCCCGTGCCGTGCGTGTGCAGCACCACGGGGAACGGCTTGTCCTGCATGCCCTCCATCTTCATCTCGTCCTTGGGCACGACGATCATGAACGAGACTCGCTCGCGGCCGTGTGGCGCGCGGCCCGTGTACGGGTCGATGTCCCAGTGCCCCTCCTCGTCCCCGTCGCCGTCGTGGTCCAGGAAGTAGGGGCTCCAGAAGTGGCCGAGCGCGATGTAGTCCACGTAGTCGCGGTAGGACTGGATCGTGGGCTCGAGGTCCACGTCGTCGGGAAGGGGGAAGATGTCCGTGCCCACGCGGGCGAACACGTCGGCCACCACGGCCGCGTCGATGACGTAGACCTCGTCCGGGAGCGGACAGTCGTCGGGGTGCGTGCCGAAGGGATTGCACCCGTGCAGCTTGTCCATGACGAGCTCCGGCGGGAACTCGTCGGCGAGCCTCGAGAGCGTGCCGCGGCCGTAGAGGCCCTCGCGCACGGTGCGCAACTCGTCGCTGATGGTCTGCGTGGTGAAGCTCCACGTGAAGCGCACGTCGTGCAGGCCGAGCCCGCCGTAGGTCTCCGGCCTGTCGGCCAGGATCTGGCCGAGCACGTGCAGGTCCTCGGTCTGGTCCACGTGGTTGATGGAGGGGAACGGCGAGCGCACCTCGCGCCCCTCCGGGTCCACGAGCCGGTTCGTGAGGACCATCGCGTAGCGCGTCCTTTCGCGCAGCGGCAGGATGGGCCGCATGAGCAGCGTGTTCGTCCCGATCTCGTACCAGTAGATGAGGTGCCCGTCCGCGGCCCAGTCCGGCTCGTGGGGGTCCTCGCCGGGCGGAGCCTGCGGCCAGACGTTCGCCCTGCCCAGCTTGCCGTCGTGGTTCGTGTCCTCGCCCGGGTCGAGCACGCCGTTGCCGTTCAGATCCTCGTCACGGTCCTCGAAGATGAGGTTGCGCGCATCGCCGCGGGCATCGCCCCTGAAGTAGAACCGGGTCCTGTCCAGCGTGACCGGGTGGTAGCCCTCACCGATCTCGAGCGGCACGGGCATGCCGTAGCCGGGCGAGTCCGGGTCGATGTCGACGAGGTACACGGCGTCGTCCGGGGTGGCGAAGTCGTCTCCCTGGTGCCGCTCGATGATGTTGTCGAGGTCGAGGCAGATGCCTCCGTCCACGTCCGGGCAGTCGAAGGCCACGCTCAGGTTGGACAGCGTGCCCCAGCCGTCGAGCGTGTCGATCAGGGTGCGCATCTCGGCCTCGCCCACCGTCTCTGCCACGAGGCTGGCGTTGAGCCGCATGCCCGTGGGTGAGCCCGTGTCGGGCCGGCTCGCGATGTCGTTCGGCAGCGGCACGTCGGGGAGCGGCCGCGCGAAGAGATCGTACCGCACGACGGGCCCGTCGCCCTGGGCGGGATAGAGTCCGGGCGCCAGCTCGCCTCCGTGGCACGATGCGAGGAGGCAGGCCGCGACGAGCGCCGGTAGACGCCGTCTCATAGCCCCTTTCTCCTCTCCTCGATGTCGGCCCACAGGAGGCCGAGCTCCCTGGCCACGGTGGTGGCACGCGGGTCGCCCGCGATGCGGCGCAGGGCCTCCTGGATGTCGCGCAGCACGCGCGACGTCTCCTGGCCTCCGGCCGCGTGGACCGGTGCGGGGCCACCCTCCTCGAGCGCATCGCCCACCATCTCCACGAGCGCGGCGGCCTCGACCGTCTTGCGGTCCGCCTCCTCTGCCTGCGACCTTGCCTGCTCGAGCTGTGCGGCGAGCGAGGCGATCCGCGACGAGAGCTCCTCGCGCTCGCCCCGGACCCTCTCCAGCTCGCCCACGAGCTCGTGCACGTTCCCGCCGCCGGGCTCGGTCTCCTCGGCGATGATCGTGGGCAGGACCTCGAGCTCGCGGATGAGGTCGCGGATGAGCTCTTCGCGCCTCTCGAGCTCGCGCCTGAGCTCGGCCGTCTCGCGGCCGTTTCCACCGTCGCCGTCGCCCGGGGCCGCGTCGTCGACGGGGTGGAAGCGCATCTCGGTCCTGGCGGGAGCGGGCGGCGGGGGTGACGGCCGGGCGCGGAGCTCCTCCACCTCTTGCCCGAGGCGGTCCCGCTCCTCGCGCACGCGCTCGTGCTTGCGCTCCGCCTCGTCCAGGGCGCGCTCCAGCTCGCCGATGCGCCGACCCATCTGGGGGACACGCGTCTCCTCCTCGCGGAGCCTGGCCTCGGCCTTCTTCAGCGTGACCCTGAGATCGCGCGCCTTGGTCTCGGCGCGCGCCATGCGCTCCTGGGTGTCCTTGTTGCGGCGCTCGGTCCTGTCGCTGCGAGCGTGCCGGTCCACGAGATTCGCCTCGGCCTTGGCCAGGGCCCGCGTCGCCTCATCGAGCTCGCGGGTGAGGGTGGCACGCTCCGCGAGCCACGTCTCGGGCGTCTTTTGCGCTTCCTGGCGCATCACGCTCTCCAGGGCGTCCTTCTGGTGCTCCTTGCGCTCCTTCTCGAACTTGTGCCGGAGGTCGAACATCTTCTGCCGTGCGCCCTCGGCCTCGCCCTCGATCCGTTCGATCTCGTTCTCGAGACGAGAGACGACCACGTTGCGGTTGCCCAGCTCCCTCTTCAGGGTGTTCACCTCGGCCCTGAGGTCGGTCTCGGCGCGCGTCTCGTCCTCGCGCCGCTCGGGCGCGGTGCCCTCCACGAGGGCCATCTCGGCCATGGGCATCTGGAAGAGGGCGTTCGTCACCGGCCGTGCGGGCCTGCGGTGGCCGCACACGGCCACGATGAACTCCGGGTCCTCCCCCTGCTCGTTCATGAGCGAGGTGTCGAGCCGGACGCCCTCTTGGCCCCTCGCGGCCTCGTACGAGGCGAGCGCGTAGCCGAGGAAGGGCGACTGGCCCACGAGCTCGACGTGCTCGAAGTACTGGGCCAGGAGCTCCTCGACCGAGTCCAGGCTCCAGAACTCCGGCGTGTCCGTGAGGCCCGTGTCAGAGACGGGCACGGTGCACTCGGCGTTGCGCACCGAGACCATCACCTGACCGTCCTTGCCCAGAACGCGGGCCGCCTCTCCGAGCAGGGCGCGGTAGTCGTCGATCTCGCCCAGCTCGGGGATGAAGATGAGATCCACCTCGCCCGGACGCACGGCCAGGGTCCGGCCGCCGTCGGCGTCGCGCTTGCCGCGCAGGCCGGCGAGGTCCCAGGGCAGGGGACGCGAGTTGCCCACGCCGGCGCTCTTGACCTTCGCGGCTCCCATCCGGCGCAGCACGTCCTCGGTCGCCTCGGCCCGCGGCCCCGCGACGAGGACGCTCCTGCCCCGAACCACGGGCTCCAGGTAGAGCATCCTGACGAGCGTCTCGAGACCGTAGTCAGTCTTCGCACGCATCTATGGACTCCACGTTAGATTGATCGATGGACTGATCTGTTTAGCATAGCAGGGCGCCGTGGTCGAGGCTGCCGCCTGCCCGGGGCCCACGCGGCCCGGGAACCAGTTGTTTCATAATGGCATTGTGTGCGGGTATACTTTGGCCATGCGCATGCACCTGATGCTCCTCGCCGCTGCGCTCCTGCTCGCTCCACGGGGCGCGGCCGGAGCCGACGGCATCGAGCCCGAGGAGGAACTCCAGGGACCTGTCTACGTGCTCGAGTCCATCGAGATCCGGGGCAACCAGAAGACGTCGGACGCCACGGTCCTGTTCTTCGTGCAGATGTCCGAGGGCGAGAGCTTCTCGCCCGGGGACGGGAGGCTGGAGAAGAGCAAGTACGCCCTGCTCGCCACGGGTTACTTCAGCGACGTGGAGCTGTCCCTGGAGAAGGGCTCGGAGCGCGGCGACGTGGTGCTCGTCATCACGCTCGTCGAGCGATCCACTTTCGTGTTCCGCGACCTCGTCCTGGGCTTCAGCGACATCACGGCCTATGGCGGGCTGTCCGTGGCCGATTACAACTTCCTGGGCCGCGGCATCGACCTGGGCGGCGGACTCGTGGTGAGCGACTCCCACCTGGGCGTGGACATTCACTTCAGGCACCCGTTCATCTTCCACTCACGCTTCTCGTTCGGGATCCACGGCTACTGGCTGCAGGGCAACGACTACATGGGATACGACGACGTGATCGCCATGTGGCCCGGCATGAGCGAGCCTCAGACCCGCTTCGCCCGCGTCAGCTACCTGCGCCGCGGCGGAGCGCTCGAGCTGGACTTCGAGCTCGTGCCGCAGCTCACGCTGGGGCTCGAGGTGCGCTTCGAGGTGGTCGACGCCACGATGCCCACGGCGGCATCGCACCAGGTGGGCGGCACCACCGAGCCGATAGATTTCGGGCTGCTTCCCGGGCGCAGCTTCATCTCGTGCATCTCCGGCGTCATCGGCTATGACTCCCGCAACGATCCCTTCCTGCCGACGCGCGGCCTCAAGCTCGCCCTGACGGCCGAGTTCTCCTCGCCCATCATCGGCAGCTCCTACTCCTACACCAAGTTCGTCTTCACCTACGATCAGCTCTTCCGCCTGCCCTGGAACCACTCGATCCGGATCGGCTTCCTCGCCGGGATCATCGCCGGGCACGCGCCGTTCTTCGAGAGGTTCTACATCGGAGACCTGAGCGACTTCATCGCGCAGCGCGTCCTCGGCATGGCGTTCGAGCACCGGCGCAGCCCGAACGTGTTCGGCACGTCGATCAAGGACATGCGCTACGAGGACATCGTCGGCAAGCTGAGCCTCGAGTACGTGATCTCGCTCTACCGTCACAAGAGGGGCGTCTACGGGGTGGACTTCTTCTTCTCGCTCGGCCTGTTCACCCTGGCCCGGGCCAGGGACCTGAAGATCGCACGCGACAAGTACGACGAGGTCTCGCCGTTCCCGCTCGATCTGACGAGCAACATCGGCTTCAGGATGGACACGGGGATCGGCTACTTCGAGATTTCCGTGTCCAACCTGCTCGGGCTCGTGCCCCTGCGGGGGCCCTGATGTGGCGCCCGCGCACCGACCGGCGACTCGCCGGCCTCGTCCTCGTGCTGGCGCTCATCGCCCCGGCCGCCGCGGCCGAGGACGAGCCCGTGCGCAAGCTGGGCCTGTCGCGCAAGGGCGACTCGCTGCTCGTCTCGTTCGGCTACACCGACATCTTCGATGCCGAGAGCAGGGCCAAACTCACCAGCGGGCTTCCGACCACGGTGCTCATGCGCATGAGTCTCGTGCCCCACAAGAAGAAGACGCCGCTCTCGTTCACGCTCCGCAACGCGTCCATCACGTACGACCTGTGGGACGAGGTCTACCACGTGGTCGTCAAGGCGCCTGGCATGAAGACGAAGAAGGTGATGCTCGACGACGCCTCCGTGTCCGTCAAGCTGGCCGCAAAGGTCAAGAAGCACCCCATCAGCATCGAGGACGTGCCGCCCGGCACGTACCGCCTCCGCGTCCGGGTGGACCGCAACCCCGTGAGCAAGGAGGTGCTCAACGGCATGCGCTCCTGGCTCAACAGGCCCGTCGGGTCTACCGGACGGCTCCGGCCGGGGGACGGCTTCTTCGGTTCCTTCATCTCATTCTTCATCAACAAGAAGCTTCAGAAGGCCGAGAAGACGAAGCAGTTCAGATCCCAGAAGTTCACTCTCTAGAGGACAAGATGGTGCAGTACGACTTTCTTTCCCTGACGCGCGCTCCGGCCGAGGCCATCGTGCGCCTGGCCTCATCGGGTAGCGCCCCTGACCCCGAGGATCTCGCGGGATGGGAGTACAGGGGGTGGTTCACGGCTGGCTCCCTGCCCGGCCTCTTCATGCGCAAGCACCGCAAGGGCTTCTACAGGCTCGCGCGAAGGGGCAGGCTGGGCGGCTACAACATCCCGTGCCACCCCGGTTCGGCCCGGACGCCCTGGGTGGACCGCCTCCGCGGGCCGGGCTCCTGGCGCCTGGGCTGGTTCCTCGTCGCCGAGGGGGGGGAGTCGCTCCTGCTCGACTACTCGCGTGAGGACCGGGCCTCGCGGCTGAGCCCCATCCGGGGCGTGCGCGAGCACCTCGTGCAGGTTCGCGCCGGCGATCCCACCCTGCTCGTCTCCACCCTCGAGATCCTGGCGGGCCGTCAGGTCCGCAGGACCGGGATGGGGATCTACGAGCGGCACGCGCGCAGTCCCGTGGGGATCTGATGCTCGAGGTCGAGCGGAAGGCTCGCGTCGAGGATCCCGGATCGATCGAGGGGAAGCTCGAGGGTCTCGGCTCGTTCTCGGGCGAGGTCGTCAAGGAGGATCGCTACTATCTCATGGGATGGGAGCCAGGCGGCCCCATCGACTTTGCCGCCGATCCGATCTTCCGCGTGCGCACGGCGCGGGGCCGTGCCGTGCTGGGGTGGAAGAGCCGCACCTTCACAGGCACGACCGAGGTCAACGAGGAGAGGGAGATCGAGCTGGGTGCCCCGGCCGGGGCGATCGAGTGGCTCGAGGACTACCTCGGCCTGGTCCCGTTCGTGGTCAAGCACAAGCGCACGCGGCTGTTCGTGCTCGACGCAGGCCTCGCCCCGGCGCGCGTGGAGATCAACCACGTCGAGTCGCTCGGCCACTTCGTGGAGGTCGAGGTCCTGTGCGAGCCCTCCGAGAAGCAAGAAGCCGTGCGCCTCATCGACGAGGTCTTCGCCCTGCTCGAGATTCCCGACGAGGCCGTGGAGACCCGCTACTACATCGACCTGTTGATGGGAGATGAATGAGAGAGGGGGTCTGACCCCCCTCCTGCATGGTTACGATATCATAACGTTATGACACGGCATCGTAACAGACTGTCCGGGATCCCGGCCTGCATCCTTCCCGCGTCATGCAGCATTTAATTGTAATATCAGGTAGTTAGGTCGTTTCTGCCCGCCTGGTACGGTTGTTGAGTAGGGATCTGGTGAAAGGAGATTGCCAGATGGAAACCCTGACGATACTCGGTGCGGAGCTCATGGGGCTGGACGTGCTGGGCAGCTGGCTGGTCGTCGGCCTCGCGGGCGGCATGTACCTCGTGGAGTTCGTGGCGGACAAGTGGCCCTGGCTCGACAACGTCTGGGACATGGTGCACACGTTCATCCGGCCGCCGGCCGCCGCGCTCGTGGCTCTCGCGGCCACCTCGCAGACGGCGGAACCGGTCATCCAGGTCATGGCCGTGCTGCTCGCCGGCGGCGTCGCACTGGGCGCCCACGCCACGAAGGCCACGACGCGCCTGGCCCTCAACGCCGCGAGCCCCGAGCCCACGAAGAACATCCTGATCTCGCTGGCCGAGGACGCCCTCGTGGCCGGATCGGTTCTCTTCGTCATCACCCATCCGATCCTCTCGCTCGCCATCCTTCTTCTGGCTCGGTCCCAAGATGCTGCGCCTTCTCGCCGTGCAGGTGCGCGGGCTCGTTCACACGGCCCGCTACGCGTGGAACCGGGGCCGGCCCGTCAGGTGGGGAGCCCCGCCGGCGCGCTACCTGGGCGGGCTGGATCGCGGCTCGATCCTCGTCACAATCCCCTGCGCGAGCCTGAGCCTGAAGAAGATCGGCCGCCACCGCCACGGCTACCTCGTGCTCACGGACCGCAAGGAGCTCGTCTTCCTCACACGCAAGTGGTTCAGGCCGGCGCATCGACGCTTCACGAACGTGGAGATCGAGTCCATGGACCTCAGGCTCGGCCGCATCTTCCGCACGCTCACCCTGCACACCGTCTCGGGCAAGGTCTCGTTCAAGCTCTACCGCAACGAGCCCGGCCACCTCGAGCGGCAGCTCGACGAGATCCAGGACGTGCTCGAGGGAACCGAGCTGCGCGTCGCCAAGCCTGGAAGGAGCCGAGTCTCCGAGGCCGTGAGCCGGATCCGCGAGGCGGTCCGGTCCGTGGCGGAGCCCGCCGTGGGCATGCCCTGAGGCCCGCCCGCGGCGGGGCTGTGGCGGTCCGCACTCCCGGGTGGTACATACCAGCTCATGAGCAAGGTCTACTTCACGCCATCGGGCGACGCGCGGGAGGTCGGGCAGGACGCCGGGGTCATCGAGGCGCTCTGGAACGAGGCGCGCCTCGGCGCCTGCTTCGGCGAGAAAGACCTCGCGGCCCTGAAGCTGCACGTCGGGGAGCCCGGAAAGACGACGCAGGTCCGGCCCGCCGCGGCGGCCGCGCTCGTGAGGCTCATGAGATCGTGCGGGGCCCGGCCGTTCCTCACGGACACGGCGGTCCTGTACAGGAGCGCCCGCGACAACGGCGTCGGTCACGCACGCGTGGCGCACGACAACGGCTTCACCCTGGAAGCCGTCGGAGCCCCCTTCATCCCGGCCGACGGCCTGAGGGGCAGCCAGGAGATGGAGATCGAGGTTGGCGGCAGGCACTTCGCCGCGGCGGCCATCGCCACCGCCATCGTCGAGGCCCGCTCCATGCTCGTGCTCTCTCACGCGACCGGGCATCTCGGCACAGGCTTCGGCGGCGCGCTGAAGAACCTCGGCATGGGGTGCTGCTCCAAGAAGGGGAAGCTGCGCCAGCACCACGGTCACGAGCCGAGCATCGATCCCGACGCGTGCACGGCCTGCTCCACATGCGCCGAATGGTGCCCCGAGGGGGCGATCACCGTCGAGGCCCACGCGGCCATCGACTCGTCCGCCTGCATCGGGTGCGGCGAGTGCATCGCCTCGTGCCTCGAGGGCGCCGTGACGTTCGACTGGGGCATCATGGGAGTGCAGCTCGGCGAGCGGATCGTGGAGCACGCGGCCGCCGTCGTCAGGGGCAAGCCGGGGCGGATCGCCTACGTGACCGTCGCCGAGAAGATCACGAAGGACTGCGACTGCATCGCCGGCGCGCAGGAGCCGATCATGCCCGACGTGGGCGTGCTCGCCTCCCTGGATCCGGTGGCCATCGACCAGGCCGTGCACGACCTCATCGTCGTGAGGGCTGGCCGCACCATCGAGGACATGTCGTATCCGAGCCGGGACGGCACGGTGCAGATGCGCTA
>JAFDER010000276.1 GCA_019310245.1 Deltaproteobacteria bacterium | reverse complement strand
GCTCGAGCGGGTGGATCTTCACCCCGGGGAGCTTCTCCCCGAGGAACCGGCCCACGCCCATGATCGTGCCTCCCGTTCCCACGCCGGCAACGAAGGCGTCCGGCTTGACGAAGTGGAAGAGCATCTGCCACCAGATCTCGGGCCCCGTGGTGCGGGCGTGCGCCTCGATGTTGTGCTCGTTGGAGAACTGGCGCGGCAGGAACGCTCCATCCGTCCTGGAGGCCAGCTCCTCGGCCCGCTCGATCGAGCCCATGAAGCCGCCTTCCTCCTTGCTCACGAGCTCGATCCCGGCCCCGAGGCTCTGGATGATGGCGATCCTCTCCCGGCTCATCCAGTCGGGCATGAAGATGGTCACCGGGTGCCCCAGTGCCCGGCCGATGGCCGCGAACGAGATGCCCGTGTTGCCGCTGGTGGCCTCGACCACCAGGCCGCCCGGCTCGAGCTGACCCTCGAGGTAGGCCTGCCGCAGGATGTGGAGCGCCATCCTGTCCTTGATCGAGCCGGTCATGTTCAGGTTCTCGGCCTTGGCGTGGATCACCCGCTCCTCGCCCCTGAAGGTCAGGTTGATGGCCAGGACGGGCGTGTTTCCGACCAGGTGCGAGAGCCCGACGAGGCGCCTTTCCGTGTCCGAGTGCATTGCTCCGTGCATAGAATAGATGAGCACACACGTCAACAATGCCGGCCCGAGATGGTCTGCTTGACGCCCCGGAGGCCTGCCCGTACGATGAAAAGACCGCCCCGAACATGGGGTGATCAGGGAGTTTACAGCGATGAGAACGAGAATTCTGGCCGTCGTCCTGGCGAGTATGGCGGTCTCCTGCGCTGCGGGCGAGGTGTGCACGTCAGGGTACTTCGACTGCGGCGGGGTTTGCGTGGACCTCCTGTACGACTCGACGAACTGCGGCTCCTGCGGGGTCATGTGCGACCAGGGCCAGGTGTGCGAGAACGGGGTCTGCGTCCTCTCGTGCGTCGAGGGCCACACGGACTGCTCGGGCGTGTGCCGGGACCTCATGAGCGACGACTACAACTGCGGTTCCTGCGGGCTCACCTGCGCGTCGGGATTCGCGTGCGTGGAGGGCGCCTGCGTGCCGGACTGCCCTGACGGGTACGAGAACTGCTCGGGCACGTGCAAGAACCTCTCGAACGACCCGTCCAACTGCGGCGAGTGCGGCACCGTCTGCGCTCCGGGCGAGGTGTGCCTCACCGGCGTCTGCTCGTTCGAGTGTCCCTCACCGTACATCGACTGCTCCGGCTCGTGTGCGGACCTGGACTCGGACCACGCGAACTGTGGCTCGTGCGGCAACGCCTGCAGGCCCGGCGAGATCTGCGACGCCGGGGCGTGCGTGACGTCCTGCCTCGAGGGGCTGACCCTGTGCTCCGGGGCGTGCCGCGACCTGATGCGCGATCCCGAGAACTGCGGCTCCTGCGCCACGGTCTGCGACTCCGGCGAGGTGTGCTACGACGGCGCCTGCACCGCGTCCTGCCCGGGCGGGTTCACCGATTGCTCGGGCTCGTGCCGCGACCTGGACTCGGACCGCCTGAACTGCGGCGCCTGCGACGCCGAGTGCCTCACGGGCGAGGTGTGCAACGCGGGCGCGTGCGAGGAGACCTGCGGCACGGGGCTCGTCAACTGCTCGGGGGTGTGCACGGACACGTCGTACGATCCCGACAACTGCGGCTCCTGCGGCGCGCCCTGCTCGCCCGGTGAGATCTGCCACTTCGGGTCCTGCAGGACGCCGGTGGGCTTCACGGGCACCACCGGAACGAGCTGGGACGTGGCCCCCTCGGGGCCGAGCGGACGCGGCCTGCAGGCCTGGGTGCCGCTGGGCGAGAGCTACATGTACGCCGGAAACGGCTCGAACTTCCATCGCCTCGACATCCCGGCGGGCACGTGGTCCACGCTCGCCTCGCCGTCGGTCAGCCTCGCCACCTGGGGCTCGCCCGCCTACTCGGGCGGCTACATATGGGAGATCCGGCCGCCCAACGTGATCCGCTACGATCCCTCGGCGAACACCTGGAGCACGGTGCGCACGGACCTGCACACCGGCGACGAGCAGGCCATGACCGTCACGGATGGCGACGGCAACCTCTGGTCGTACAACAGCGCGACCGAGCTCATCGAGTACGATCCGATCGGCGACGTGGTGACCTACCACATGACGAGCATCTCGACCTACGACTTCGAGACGCGCCTCGGCTACGACGGCCTGACCAACTCCATCTACTTCGGCGGGTTCGCCGCGGGGAACCTCTACCGCTGGGACATCGCCACGTCCGCACTCACGAGCCTGGCGGCACACCCCGAGGCGTTTCTCAACGACATCTTCTGCGCCGATCACTGGGGCCACCTCTACGCGGCCGGCGGCTCCTCGGGATCGACCTTCTGGCAGTACGACATCCTGACCGACGCCTGGGCCCGCATCCCCGACTACGCCGTGGACCATGGAAACAACGGCTCGTGCTCGGTCCACCAGTCCGGGTGGCTGTACGTGGAGCCCGGCAACCTCTCCACGCTCTACCGCATCGCCCTGTACTGAGCGGGCCCTTCGACGGGCCCAGGGCCCCGGAATCACCGGTCGGCTTGACGGCCCTCGAGCCTGCCCCTACGATTGGGAGACCGCTCCGAACACGGGGTGATCAGGGAGTTTTTATCATGAGAACGAGAATTCTGGCCGTCGTTCTGGCAGGTATGGTGGTCTCCTGCGCCGCGGGCGAGGTGTGCACGTCAGGGTACTTCGACTGCGGCGGGATCTGCGTGGACCTCCTGTACGACTCGACGAACTGCGGCTCCTGCGGGGTCGCGTGCGACGAGGGGCAGGTCTGCGAGAACGGCGCCTGCATCCTCTCGTGCCTCGAGGGCTACACGGACTGCTCGGGCACGTGCCGCGACCTCATGACCGACGACTACAACTGCGGTTCCTGTGGGTTCACCTGCGCGGCGGGATACGCGTGTGTCGACGGATCGTGCGCTCCGGACTGCCCGGATGGCTACACCGAGTGCTCGGGCACGTGCAAGAACCTCTCGAACGACCCGTCCAACTGCGGCGACTGCGGCAACGTCTGCGCTGCGGGCGAGGTGTGCCTCACGGGCGCCTGCTCGTTCGAGTGTCCGTCACCCTACATCGACTGCTCCGGCTCGTGTGCGGACCTGGACGTGGACCACGGCAACTGCGGCTCGTGCGGCAATGTCTGCAACTCGGGCCAGATCTGCGTCGCCGGCTCGTGCGAGAACTCCTGCCTCGAGGGGCTGACCCTGTGCTCGGGCGTGTGCCGCGACCTGATGCGCGATCCCGCGAACTGCGGCTCGTGTGCAAACTCCTGCGACTCGGACGCGGTCTGCGAGGCAGGCGCATGCGTCCTCGCCTGCACGTCGGGCTTCACGGACTGCTCGAGCTCGTGCCGCGACCTCATGACCGACAGGATGAACTGCGGAGCATGTGACAACGTCTGCGACGTCGCCGAGGTGTGCAACGCGGGGGTGTGCACGTTCATGTGCCTCTCGCCGCTCACTGACTGCTCAGGCGTCTGCACGCACCTCGACGACGACCCCGACAACTGCGGCACCTGCGGCGCCGCCTGCAACGAGATGCACGCCACGGCCTACTGCGTCTCGGGCGCCTGCGGCCTCATCTGCCATGCGGGCTTCGAGGACTGCGACGTGGACGTGACCACCGGGTGCGAGGCTGACCTCCTGCACGACACCTCCAACTGCGGCAGCTGCGGGGTGGTGTGCGCCACGGACGAGGTCTGTCTCTCCGGGACCTGCAGCACGCGGGTGGGCTTCACGGGCGCCACGGGCACGACCTGGGCCAGCGTGCCTTCCGGCTCGGGAGGCCGCGGCCTGCAGGCTTGGGTGCCCCTCGGCGAGACGTACATGTACTACGGTACCGGGACCAGCTTCGGCCGACACGACATCTCCGCGGGCACGTGGGCCACAAGGGCCTCTCCGCCCTCCAGCCTGGCGGGCTGGGGCTCGCCGGCCCTCGCGAACGGGTACATCTGGGAGCTCCGGCCGCCCAACGTGCTGCGCTACGATCCCTCGGCCAACACGTGGAGCACGGTGCGCACGGACCTGCACGCCGGCGACGAGCAGGCCATGACGGTCACCGACGACGCCGGACACATCTGGTCGTACAACGCCTTGACGGAGCTCATCGAGTACGACCCGATCGCCGACACGGTGACCTACCACATGACGGGCATCACGACCTACGACTTCGAGACGCGGCTCGGCTACGACGAGCTGACGAACTCCATCTACTTCGGCGGCTTCTCGGGGGGAGGCCACCTCTACCGCTGGGACATCTCCACGTCCACGCTCACGGCCCTGGCGACCCATCCCGAGGGAGCTCTCAACGACATCTTCTGCGCCGATCACTGGGGCCACATCTACGCCGCGGGCGGATCCTCGGGCACCACGATCTGGCAGTACGACATCGCGACGGACGCGTGGGCCCGCATCCCCGACTGGCCCATCAGTCATGGCGTCAACGGCTCCTGCTCGGTCCATGAATCAGGATGGCTGTACATGGAGCCGGGCTCGCTGTCCACGGTCTACAAGATCGAGCTTTACTGATCAGCGAGTGGGCCCGGTATTCGCGTTCTGGACCGGGGAAAGATCCTGTGTGATAGGGAGGTTGAGTGCAATCCTTGCACCTGTCGCTCCGTCCGTCCGCCGTTACCCGTCTTGCGGAATCCGGTATACAATGAGGCAGGGCAATCAGAAAGAGGGAGGAGACATGAGAGAAACAAAGGCATTCTTCATCCTGGCGCTGTGCGGCGCGCTCGCCGCGTGCGGGGGAAACACCAAGAACACGAGCGACGACACGGCCACCGACGACGACGTGGTCACGGATTCCACGGGGGACGTCGCTACCGACGTGGACACCGATACAGTCCCCGACGCCACGCCCGACGGCGTGGACGATCCCGTGGAGGACGCGCCGGTGGACTCTCCGGTCGACACACCGACCGACGGCACGATCGGCTGTCCGCCGCCGGAGCTGGACTGCGACGGCGTGTGCACCGACGTCTCGGACGACGAGATGAACTGCGGCGAGTGCGGCAACGAGTGCGGCACGGACGAGACCTGCGTGGCGGGCGTGTGCGGCGGCGACG
>JAFDER010000275.1 GCA_019310245.1 Deltaproteobacteria bacterium | reverse complement strand
GCATCGAGGAGAAGATCGGCGAGGGCGGGATGGGGCAGATCTACATGGCCCGCCACGTGACGCTCAAGAAGCGCTACGCCGTCAAGATGCTCCACTCCGAGTTCTGCAAGAACCAGGAGGCGGTCGAGAGGTTCAGGCGCGAGGCCACCACGGCCGGCGAGCTCGAGCATCCCAACATCATCAACGTCACGGACATCGACTACACCGATGACAACCGGGCCTACATCGTCATGGAGTTCCTCGAGGGACGTGAGCTCCGGGATGACCTCAACGCCACGCCCGTGCTGGCGACCGACCGCATGGTGCACATCTTCTCACAGGTCTACAGGGCGCTCGAGGCGGCGCACTCCAGGGGCATCGTGCACCGGGATCTCAAGCCCGAGAACATCTTCATGGTGGACCTGCCCGATCAGCCGGACACGGTCAAGATCCTCGACTTCGGCATCTCGAAGATCAAGACGGCCGGTGCCACGAACCTGACGCAGACCGGCATGGTCATCGGAACGCCCCACTACATGGCGCCCGAGCAGGCGCGCGGCGACCGGGACGTCGACCATCGCGCGGACATCTACGCCCTGGGCGCCATCCTCTACGAGGCGTGCACGGGACAGGTGCCCGCCACGGGCGAGACGGCCACGGCCATCCTGATGAAGATCCTGCTCGAGGAGCCCATCCCGCCCCGGCAGATCAACCCCAACCTCTCGCCCGAGCTCGAGGCCGTCATCATGAGGGCCATGTGCAAGGACCCGAACATGAGGTTCCAGTCCTGCAACGAGATGGGCGAGGCGCTCAAGGCCGCGACGGGCTACTCCACCGTGGCCGGAGGCATGCATGCCCCCACGGGGATGCCCGTGCAGGCACCCATCCCCACCGGCTACCCCTCCCAGCAGCAGGTCCAGCCCGCGTACCCGACGGCCCAGCAGACGGTCGAGCAGGGGCCGCCGCCCGGCTACGGCACGGCCCAGACGCCCATGACCTGGACGGGCGGCGCCGCAACCGGGACCGGGGCGATGGAGCCGCCTCCGAAGAAGAGGGGATCGGCGGCCCTCATCGTCATTCCCGTGGTGCTGGTCCTCATCCTGATCCTCGGCGGCGGGGCCGTGGCGGCCCTGTACTTCTCAGGCATGATCGGCGGGACCCCGAGGGGCGTCAACGTGCCGGATGAGCTCGCGGCGAAGGAGCTCGCGGCGAAGAAGCTCGCGGCGAAGGGAGCCGTGGACGAGAAGCCGGATGACGGGGCCAAGGCATCCAAGGAGGCCAAGGAGAGCGCCTCCACCGCGCCCGAGGGCAAGAACGACGGGAAGGTCAAGATCAAGTTCACGACGACGCCCACCGGCGCGGACGTGATCCTGAAGATCGGCACGCACCAGAGGACGATCTGCTCCACGATCTGCATGCACGAGTTCAACGAGACCGACAAGCTGGTCACGGTCATCCTGCGCAAGAGCGGCTACAGGGACCAGACGCTCGAGTTCACGCCCGACTTCAACAAGGAGCTCATCACGAAGCTCTCCAGGAAGGGCAAGAAGAAGGGCGGCGGAACCGTGATCAAGGAGCTGCCGACCAAGCCATCCTGGGAGATCAAGCCCAAGCCCGGCGGGAAGAAGAAGCCCATCATCAAGGTGATCGACAAGCCGAAGAAGCCCGACAAGCCGAAGAAGAAGCCGGCGATCAAGATCATCTCAAGCCCGAAAAAGTAGAAGCGCTACTCAATCACGTCGATCCCCGGCTTTCGTCCTCGCCGCGCCCCTGCGACGTACCTGATGTACGTCTCGGCGCACAGCTCCGGTCGCGCACGAGGCTCAACGCAACTGCGCAGCGCTTCTAGATCACGCTATTTGGCGTTCGCGGAGAGCCCGATCTCGAGGAACTTGACGGCCGCCTCGCGGCCGCCGAGCTTGTTCAGGCACTCCTCCTCGATCTGGCGGACGCGCTCGCGGGTCAGGTTCATGTACTCGCCCACCTCGTCCAGCGTCCGGGGGCCTCCCTCGGCCAGGTCGAGCACGCAGGTGTGCTCCATCTCGTGGACGTCGAGGTCGGGGAAGTTGATCTTGATCGCCCCGTTGCGCTTCTCCTCGTTGACGTCCATGTACAGGTGGTAGCGGCAGCTCACGAACGGGCACGGTCGCGGCATGTCCTTGCATTCGGCCCGGATCTCGGCCCGGACGTACTCGAACTCGGGCTCCGGGTACAGCAACCCGAGGAGCCTCCTGTACTCCTTGGGCATCTTCCTGACCTGGAGCGTCTTGCCGCGCACGGGGCGGCGCCTGCGCTTGCTCCGCTCCTGCGTCTGCGGAGCCTGCTCGACCTGCTGAGCCTCACCTGCCTTGAGAGCGTTTTCCTTCACCATCACTCACCCCTCTCCGTTCCATGACCAATCACACCCGCCGCCACCTCGATCAGATGGCGATCTCAACCAAGTCCCTGCCCTGTCGGGCAATGCCCGCCGCCTTCTCCATGCTCCTGGCGGCGTCCTTCACCAGCCCCTTGATGTCACGGACCCCTTCACGGTCGGCGCCCTCGGCCTTCTCCATGGCGCGCAGCCTGAGCTCGACGTCCACGAGATCGGTGGCGATGCCCAGGCAGTCGACCATGACGCCCAGCATCCCCCCGGCGATCTCCTCGATGGTCCTGCCCTCGGCGAGCAGGCCCTTGGTCGTCGAGGCCTGACGCGCCGTCCAGGCCGGGTACAGGCCCCAGGAGCCCTGGTGCTTGCCCTTGCCTCCCACCCTGCGTGAGCGGGGAAGGAGCCCCAGCTGGACGTACTTGCGGAGAGTGGCCTCTGAGAAGCGGACACCTTCCCTGTTCAGGAAGGTGATGATCTGCTGGCTGGTCGCACCTGCATGGTGCTCCCTCTCGAATGCCTTGAGAGCGCTCTCGAGATCCAGATCCTTCACCCGCTTCCTCCCTTGGATAGTGGTTGAAGATAATATACTCAGATGAATATTGTCAAGAGTTTATTTTCAGAAGATTGCAGAAAGATCAACATCCCCATTCCACCCCCTCGATTCATCCTCTTCCGGGTGGTTTCACGACGAGGAGTCCGCCGGACAGGAGGCTTCATGTGGGCCCCTGCGGGAGCGGGTTCGAGGCGCCCTGAAGCTCCCCCTGGGCGCCGAGAGCCCCGCTGGAGCAGGTGCCGGAGCCTACCAGCGGTGGCTGATCTCGATGGTCCCGGTCTCCTCGGAGATGTACAGGGCCCCGCCCTCCGAGCAGTTCCAGCACGGGCCCCAGTTCAGGACGTCGCGGTCCACGCCGGCGACCAGGATGACGGGCACGGGGGTCTTGTACGTGATGGCGCCCTTGCCCAGGAGCACCATCGAGGCCGCGTGCTTGAAGCGTCCCCCGCCCAGGTGGTAGAGACCCGCGATGAAGCTGTCCTTGCCCGAGTAGCCCGTGAAGGCGAGCAGCTCCTCGCCGCGCACGGGATGCCACCAGACCGGACTCGCGGTGAAGATGTAGCCGGGGTAGGACTTTCGCGGGTCGATGTTGCGGCGCATGAGCACGTAGCTCAGGTCGCTCTCGCCGAACATCTTCGGATCGCCGTGGACCCGGGAGAGCTCGGGGATGACCTTGACCAGCTCGACGAACTTGGCCGCGGCCATGTCCTTGACCTCCTGGAAGGGCTTCTTGAGCGGCTCGAGCGTGACCTCGGCCTCGTTCCTGCCTCCCGAGCAGCACCGGAATGCCACGAGGGAGGAGGCCTTGTCCGCCATCCTGTAGCCCCGTTTCGCGCACCTGCGCCCGGCCGCCCCCGCCTCGGGGGAGCCTCCGCGCACGACCTGCCCGCGCGGGGTGGGGTTCTCGGGCAGCCTGTACGTGCTGTCGGTCCACTCGAGCTGGGCCCCGAAGCCCGCAGCCCCGTACCCCGAGGCCAGGACGTCGAGCCCGGCTCCGTACCTGCCCGCCTCGTACTCGAACCCGTAGGGGTACACCGCGCCGGCCGGACCCTTGCACGCGGCCTCCCACTCGAGCTCGGTGCACAGCCTCTTGCCCTCGGCCTCGCACAGGCTCCTCGCCTCGCCCAGCGTGACGCCGGTGCGCGGGGCGGCCCCCTTCTGGTTGGGATAGGGATACCTGTCGATCCTGAACGCGCTCAGCTCCATCTCGACGAGATCCATCTCGGAGGCGGGGTCTCGCCCCACAGCCCCCGTCCGGCTCCCGCACCGCAACGTGGCGGCAGGCACCGCGATCTCGAGCACGTCGTCGCCCAGGTCCGGGATCTCGACGGCCGGGTTCTTCTTCTCGGGAGCCTTGGCGGACTGCACGGCGGGGACGGGAGGGCCGGGCTCCTCCTGCTGGGCGGCGGCGTCGGGCGCGTCCTCGCCGGCCGTGGATTCCTCCCCGCCCTTGCCGCAGGAGCAGCCCGCGGCCAGCACCGCACCGAGGCCACAGAGGATGAACTCTCGAATACGCATGATACAGGCATGATTATCCATATCGAGTGGACGATGACAACTTTTACTGATACCCATTCTCAGGCAACGGGGAGGCCGAAATGACACTGTTCATCCGTCTCGCGCTCGTCGCGGCGCTCGCACTGTCGTGGGGTTGCAAGGGCAAGAACACGGGAGATGCCGATGAGGACGCTCCCGGCGACGTGGAGGACGAGGACGCGCAGGCGGACCTGCCCGGCGACGTCGTGGACGAGGACGGCGCCGATGACGTCGTGGACGACGACGGCGGGCTTCCCCCTCCCGAGCTGCTCTACTGCCACGCCTGCGTCTGGGACTCGGACTGCGGACCCATGGGCGAGTGCGCGCTTCTCGACGACGGAAAGATGTCCTGCCTGCCGGCCTGCACCGACGAGTGTCCCACGGGGGCGACCTGCGTGGAGCGCCGCGACGGGGTCATGCGCTGCGCTCCCAACGACAGCAGATGCCTGTGGAGCGCCCTGGGGGCCGACTGCCCCTCCTGGGGATGCGAGGATCCCGTGGGCTCGGACGGCTTCTGCACGCATGAGTGCGTGAGCCGTGCGGACTGCGAGGCGGGCTACAACCGCTGCGCGGACCGCGGGGACGGCACGCTCGTCTGCCTCGAGGATCTGCCATCGCCCTTCGAGCGCTGCGGCGTGACCGAGCACGCGGACGGCTTCGGCTCTCCCTGCACGTCCTCCCCGTGCTCGGACACGAGCTTCGTCTGCACGGACACCATCGACACCGCCCTGCCCTCGTTCTGCACGCAGTCGTGCACCTCGGACACCGACTGCGGCACCGGAGGTCTGTGCGTGGCGCTCCAGGGCACCGACGGCTCCACCCGCTACTGCGTCCCGGACGAGTGCTCCTGTCTCGGCATCGTGCCCGGATCCATGATCGACACGGGGCTCGAGGCCACGGGGCTCACGCGCTGCGACCTGGGCTGGAAGAAGGACGAGGTGACGCCCGCCGAGCCGACGTTCAGGCACGACCGCTTCCGCCTGCCCTGGTTCGACGACGTGCACTACGACTGGCTCCGCGGCGGCGTGCCGTTCGCCGAGGAGGCCGAGACGCGGCTCGACACGTCGATCTCGGCAGGCTACGCGGACGTCATCGTCGAGGCCGCCGAGTACGGAGGCCATCCCATCGCCGGCGGCACGGTGAGCTACACTCCGGCCGCCACGGACCCCCTGGCCGAGGCGGTGGCCGCCGTGGTCGAGGCCGCGGGTGGCACGGCGGATCTCGCGGCCTACCGCACGGACGCCTCCGACGTGCCCGCGGATCTCCAGGATGCCGCCGCTCTTGTGCTGCTGGCCGCTGCCGACGCCATCACGGCGCGAGATCGCGCCGTCGAGGGCACCATCGGTGACGACGACTCCGAGATGCAGGCCTACTTCAACTGGACGCCCGACTTCGTCCTGCCCGTGGCCGGAGCCGGCCTCACGGCCACGAACCCCCGCACGCAGGCTCTGCTCATCGACGACTTCGGATACGAGGAGCTCTACCAGGCCGGCTACCAGGTGGCGCGCGCCGTGGAGCAGGCGGACTTCGGCTCGATCTCCGTGGGATCCACCACGTTCACCTTCGATCAGCCGACTCCCGCAGGCCGGGTCCTCATCTCCGACGCCGCGGACACCACCTACGAGGGGGCCTTGGCCGACGAGGACATCCTGCTCGTCATCGACGCGGGCGGGAACGACACGTACCGCATCCATGCGGGTGGGAACCGCTCCATCGACAACCCCGTGTCCATCGCCATCGATCTGGACGGGACGGACCTGTGGGCGTACGTGGAGGTGCCCGACCCGGGCGACACGGGCAGGCTCGTCTCGGACGACGGCGGACGCGTCTCGTCCACCCAGCCCATCTCCATCTCGAACCGTGCCCGGCAGGGCGCCGGCAGGATGGGTGTGGGCATGCTCTTCGACCTGGGCGGGGACAGCGACACGTACCAGTCCCTGCGCATGAGCCAGGGCTTCGGCTCTCTGGGCGTGGGCCTCCTGTGGGACGACGGCGGGGACGACGACTACCTGTGCGAGGCGGGCTGCCAGGGCTCCGCGATCTGGGGCCTCGGGATCCTGGTGGACCGGGGCACGGGCCAGGACGACTACAGCGCCTATCACGTCTCACAGGGCTTCGCGTACGTGGGCGCCGTGGGCATCCTGCACGACGAGGACGGACCGGACAGCTACATCTGCAACCAGGACGACGTGCTCTACCCGTCCGCCCAGCACTCGGGATCGAACGCCACGCTGGGCCAGGGCTTCGGGTTTGGACGCCGCGCCGACATCGCCTACGGAGGCGACGGCGTGTTCATGTCCGGAGGCCTCGGCATCCTGCGCGACCTCGCGGGCGACGACACGTACGAGGCCGCCATCATGGCGCAGGGCACGGGGTACTGGTTCGGGCTGGGCGCCCTGCTCGACGGCGCCGGCAACGACACGTACCACGGCAGGTGGTACGTGCTGGGCGCGGGCGCCCACTACGCCAATGGCCTTCTGCACGATGCAGGAGGCAACGACAACTACAACGAGTACGAGGACACGCGCCTCAACGTGACGCTCGGCGGCGGCCACGACTTCTCCAACGCCTTCCTCATCGACGACTCGGGAGACGACGTCTACTACTCCCCCAACCTGTCACTGGGCGCGGGCAACGACAACGGCTTCGGCCTGTTCCTCGACCGCATGGGCACGGACGCCTACCAGTGCTCCTCGAACTTCTCGTTCGGAAACGCGGTGGCCGTGCGCTTCACGCCCCTTTCCGTGGGCATCTTCCTGGACTCGGAGGGCACGGACACCTACACGCGGCCCGACACCACGCTGACGGTGAACGACTCGCTCTGGACGCAGACGCGCTCGGGCGCGTCGGTCGAGCACGGCGTGGGCGTGGACGTGGACACCGCCGGCGTGCCCGGCATCTAGCCTTCCCGGGGCCCTGAGCTTGTCGAAGGGTCCCCTCAGCGCCAGCCGAAGATCGCAGTCCCCACCCTGACCATCGTCGCTCCCTCCTCGATGGCCACGGGGTAGTCCGCGCTCATGCCCATCGAGAGCTCGGGCAGCGCCTTCTCGCCGCCCAGCTTCTCCCTGAGCTCGCGGAGCCCGGCGAACCAGGGACGCGTCTCCTCGGAGTCGAGCTCGAACGGAGGCAGGACCATGAGCCCGCGGCACCGCACCCCCCCCGCCTCGCCGATCTTCCCGACGAGCTCCTGCGTCTCCTCGGGCAGCACGCCCGCCTTCTGCTCCTCGCGCCCGACGTTCACCTCGACCAGAATGTCGATCGCCCTGCCCGCCTGGCCCGCCCTCTTGACCACCTCGCCGAGCAGCCTCTCGGAGTCGATCGTCTGGATGAGCCCCGCATGCGGCACCACGTGCCTGACCTTGTTCCTCTGCAGGTGCCCGATGAAGTGCCACTCGATCTCCTCGAGGTCGCTCAGCGCCTCGGCCTTCTTCACGAACTCCTGTGCGTAGTTCTCCCCGAAGATCCTCTGCCACGAACTCCTGTGCGTAGTTCTCCCCGAAGATCCTCTGCCCGGCCTCGTACGCGGCCCGCACGTCCTCCGCGGGTTTTGTCTTGGACACGGCCACGAGCTTGACCGAGCCCTCGGGCCTTCCCGCACCGGCGCAGGCCTCCTCGATCTCGTCGAGCACCTCGCGCAGGTTGGCGGCGATGTCCTCCATGAGGCGCATGCTAGCAAAAAAATACACTCCCGGGTCAAGCCGTAGCGAAGGTCATCATGCTTGGCTGCGAAGAAAGACCCGGGAGTGACCTGGGATGGGCGCATCCAGTCAGACCGGCCGGGCTATCGATTGATTCAAGCGGGACAGGGCTTGAACCTGC
>JAFDER010000274.1 GCA_019310245.1 Deltaproteobacteria bacterium | reverse complement strand
CGCTCACGGCGATCCGCAGGTCCGGGGCCGCCGTCTCGACGAGATCGCACAGGAACGCCGCGAGCGCGTGGTCCTCGTCGTCCTGCGGCTCGTTCTGCACGTAGTAGTACGCCTTGTCGATCATCCCGCCGTCGCGCAGGTACGCCTCGAGGGCGGACAGGAACTCGGACCACTCGGCGTTGTACGCGTCGCTCCCGTGATGGTCCCCGCGCGAGATCCCGCAGAACGTGCTTGGCCGCGGGGTCGAGTTGTCCACGAACTGGAAGATCATGGCGTTCGGGAAGCCCGCGCCGTTCCAGCCCTCCCCCAGGATGTAGCGCCGGGCGAGCCACCCGATCGCGTACTCGTCCGGCTCGTCGGGCTCGTCCCACAGCACGCCACACGGGTCCGTGGACCTGTCGTTCTCCCACGTGATGCCCCAGTTGAAGCCGCTCGGCCACGTCACGCTCTTGGGCGTGAAGCGGTGCTCGATGAGCAGCGTCTTGGCGTCGTCCACGCTCCCGCCGCCCACGAGGTCCGAGACGCTGACGTTCATCTGGCTGGCGAATCCCACCTCGGCGGGAATCTCGAAGTCGAAGACGTACAGGCTCACGGGCACGTCCACCGTGGTCCCGCTGCGGGTCAGGTGCAGCGTGGTCGTGTGCTCGCCCGCGGGCGCGTCCACGGGCACCCGGATCGTGATCCACACCGGGACGGCCCGGTCGCCGCTCATGCCCACGCTGCCGCCGGGTGCGACCGGCGTCAGGTGCTCGGCCCACCCGTCCTCGTAGCCCGCCTCGGCGACCTCCAGTCTCTGCGCCGCTCCCAGGTCCGGGAAGGGGTCGATCTCCACCGTGACGCTTCCCGAGCCCGGGCCCAGCAGGATCTGCACGGGCTCGAACTCCCTGCGCGCCGCGCTCGCGTGCAGGCCCGAGCGCGTGGCCTCGGGAGGCCGCTCGTGCGTGCGCACCTTGTGGGTGCAGGGCGTGGTCCAGAGGGGCAGGGCGGAGGTGGACTCCTCGAGCGTGTACGTGAAGTCGCTCGGATCGAGCGTCACGGGCGTGGTGCCCGGCCCGTCGCCGTCACCCTTCTTGCCGCAAGCGGCGAGGGCGAAAGAGGCGGCGGCGATCCAGACGAGTGGACGCGTGCTGCTCATGATCAGTCCTGCTGCCACATTACCGCTTGATCGACGGCGCGGAAAGAACTATCGCAGAGGCGTGGAACTGACCGGGTACGCGTCCTTCTCGAGCTTCGAGAGGGCAGGGAACGTGGAGCGGCGGCTGGCCGGCCGATACCTCTCGCGATGGGACGACCTGCTTCGCCTCGAGAAGGCGGGCGTCCGGCCCCTCCTGGCCCAGGCCGACGTCACGGACGCGTGGCGCTCGACGATGGACTCCACGGTGCTCGCGGTCTCCTGGCAGGTCCATCCGGGCCTGGAGGTGGTGCTCCTGCTCCTGGACGACGAGGAGTTCGGCAGGGAGATCAAGTGGCTCTTCTCCGAGGGCGCGATGAAGCGCGTGGACTTCAAGTTCCTCGTGGTGTTCGTCGAGCAGTCGATGGAGCTCTTGCTCGCGCCGGGCCTCGAGGAGATCCTCGGGGGCGGGGAGCGGGAGATCACGGACGGCTCGGACCGGGAGCCCGTCGTCCTGCGCTCGAACCTGTTCTGCTACGCGTTCCCGTCGGACGGGCTCGTGCCGGAGGAGCTCGGGAGCCGGGCAGGGGAGCTGACCGCCTCGCGCTTCGCCGGCATCGCCGTCGACGACCCGCGCCTCGTCGCCGGTGTCCGGGATCGCGGCGCAGAGCCCCTCCTGTGCTTCGACGTGATGAGGGGCGTGAGGGCGTGCCTCGCGAGGGCAGGCGAGGGCAGGGTGGTCCTTTACCTCGACAACGCGGCCGTCGCCGGAAGCACGGCGGCCTCCGCCGTTCTCTCCATCGTGCGGGTGCAGACCCAGGTGCTTTGTCTTATGCTGGATGGCTGAGACCAGGAGGACCCATGGGCATCGATTCCCGGCTGCCGCTGATGCAGGATGCAGATCTCGAGGGCAAGGTGGTCCTCGTGCGCGTCGATCACAACGTGATCAAGAAGGGCGCGATCAAGGACCCGTACCGGATCGACGCCACCCTGGGGACGCTCTACTCCATCGCCGAGCGCGGGGGGCGCATCATCCTCATGAGCCACGTGGGCCGGCCCAGGGACAAGAAGACCGGCAGCATCAAGACGGGTGGAGAGACCTCCGTGCGGGCGATCGCCGAGTACCTGGGGCGCAAGCTGTGCACTTCGTTCGTGGTGCCCGACCTGGAGGTCGATCCGCAGAGGGGCATCGTGGCGATCGACGACTCGGTCAAGCGGCTCGTCGAGGATCTGAGGAAGAGGAAGATCGGCGGCATCTACCTTCCGAACACGCGCTGGTTCGAGGGCGAGCAGGACGAGGCAGGGGCGAGGGACCTGATGAGCGCGCAGCTGGCCGGGCTGGCGGACGTGTTCGTGAACGACGCGTTCGGCTCGTGGCAGCCCCACGCATCCACGCATCACGTGACGACCCGCCTGCCCTCCTTCGCGGGTCCGCTCATGCAGAAGGAGATCGAGAATCTCGGCCGCGTGCTCGAGCCCGAGAGGCCGTTCGTGGCCGTGATCGCGGGGTCGAAGTACGACACGAAGATCGGGCCGCTCGGCGAGATCTACAAGAAGGTGGACCGGCTGATCCTCGGCGGCGTGATCTACAACGCGTACCTGTGCGCCAAGTACGGCATCCGCGTGCAGGGCGTGGACCAGGCCGACGTGGACCTTGCGGGACGGCTCGTGGAGATCGACAGGACGGAGGGCAAGATCGTGGAGCTGCCCCACGTCGTCGAGTCCGACAGCCTGAGCGAGCGCCTGGAGGGCGGGTACAGGACCCTGTCCATCTCGGACATGAGCGAGGGGCTCGAGTGCGGCTACATCCTGGACGCGGCCCCGGAGTCGTTCGAGGACGAGCACGTGGCGAGGGCTCTCACCTTCGCAAGGACGATCTTCGTGAACGCCGTCATGGGCTTCACGCCGATGTTCCGGGAGGGGTCCGAGGCGCTCTACAAGGCCGTCTCGGACAACGACGAGGCCATGAAGCTCCTGGGCGGCGGCGACACGCTCCAGGAGTTCAAGACGCTGTGCCCGGGACGCTACATGTCGGCCCTGGACGATCAGCGCTTCTACTTCTTCACGGGCGGGGGGACGGTGCTCAAGGCCATCGAGCAGGGCTCGGCCTACGGGCTGCCCACCGTCGCTGCACTCATCGACAACGGGGGAACCCCCCCACTGCACTGAGCCTCCCGCTGCACTGAGTTTACAGACCAGGGGACGCAGTGATGCTCGACGCGGAGCGTTCCGTGGCGTATCGTTTGCCCAGGGACTGCCATACAGGGGAGGCGACATCATGAAGGCCAGACTGTCGAAGTTCCTTCTATTGCCGCTGCTCGTCCTCGGGCCAGCCTGGGGATGTGCGAGCGGCGGAGGAGTCGATGGACGTGGCGACACAGCCACGGACGGGGAGGACGAGGACACCGGGGCGGACGTGCCCGTCGAGACGGAGCCCGACATCGTCGAGGACACGCCGCCGGACGCGAGTGCCGCCATACCGTTCTACCTGGAGACATCGGGTGGGGCCCGCATGACGTCGCCCGGACACACGCTCGAGCTGTTCATCGGCCCGGTCAGGCCGGTGGGGAGTAGCTCGAGCGAGACTTACCATCTGGAGCTCGGTCCCGCAGGGATCCGGAGCTACGAGTAGGGAGGTGGAAGATGAACAAGCACCTTGCGGCGATTGCAGTCCTTGGCCTCCTCGCCAGTCCGGCCCGGGCCGCGGCGCCCGAGCTGATCCCCCTGCAGGGGGTTCTGACCGACGACACGGGCACGCCCGTCGACGGGTCGATCACCGTCGTGTTCTCCATCTACACGACCGAGATCGGCGGGACCGCCGTCTGGAGCGAGACGCAGGACCTGTACGTGGAGAACGGTTTTTTCACGGCTTACCTGGGCGACGTGACGGCGCTGGACCTCACGCTGTTTCGCGACAACGGGAACCTGTGGCTCGGAGTGCAGATCGACGCCGACTCCGAGATGACCCGCTCCTACCTCGGATCCAACCCGTTCGCGGGATACGCCGAGTACTGCGGCACGGTTCCCGACCACGGCCACGACTTCTCCGACCTGACGGGCACAGTCGACCCCGGCATGCTTCCCGGCGGCGCCCTGCTGGGCCCCCAGGCCTGCACGGGCACGAACAAGGTCTCCGGTGTGGACACGGCCGGAACCCTGGTCTGCAACGCGGACGAGGGCACGTCCTACTCAGCAGGCACGGGCCTGATCCTGGGAGGCACGACGTTCTCGGCGAACACATCCTACCTGCAGCGTCGCGTCACGGGCACGTGCACCTCCGGGGCGGCGATCGCGGCGATCAACGGCGACGGCACGGTCACCTGCGTCACCGGCGGGGGGACGGGCGACATCACGGGCGTCACGGCGGGAACGGGGCTCACCGGCGGCGGGATCTCCGGGACCGTCACCCTCAATCTCGACACGGCCTACACGGACGGAAGGTACGTCAACACGGGCGAGGCCAGCTCCGTCACCTCCTCCATGATCGTCAACAACTCGATCACCTCCACGGACGTCGATAGCTCCTCGGTGCAGGTGCGGGTGACGGGCACGTGTCCCGCAGGCAACTACGTCTACGGCATCACCTCCACCGGGGGTGTCAACTGCCGTGCGGAATCGGGCGGAGGAGGGTCGGTCTCGAGCTCCTGGCGCGCCGGCAGCGCGAGCACCGTCATTCTGTTCGATCACACGACCGACGGCGGCTTCACCCTCGAGGACGAGCTGACCGGACCCTCCCCCTGGCAGCACACCCTCAGGATCCGGCGCACTGACACGCAGTTCAACTACCATCACTTCTGGGACGGCACCACGCGCCTCTCCGGTGCGACCTGGACCATCGGCGCCGAGGTTTCATACACGTACGACTACGACTACCGTCCGGTGGAGCTCGACATCACCATCGGCCACAACGAGCGCTACACCTATCGTTGCCAGGGCTGGGCCAACGTCATGTCCTGCCTGGAGATCAACGGCTACTAGGCTCGCCCGCCACCCGTAGGCAAACCTGAGATCATCATCAGCGTCCGGGACGCAACATGTCGGCCCTGGGCGACGGGCGTGCCGCAGCAGCCGGGCTCACGCGGCGACGGTGTCTTCCGCGGCCCCGGAGCCTTCCCCTGCACCGACGATCTCGATGACGGGGCTGGACTCGCGAAGCGCAGATCCCGTGTCCGCCGAACCCGTGCCCGGATCCTGGGCGCATCCGGCCGGGGGCATGTGGGCCATGACCGGGAAGAGCCTCAGGTGGCCGAGCGGGCTTTCGATGGTGCGTCTCATCTCACCGTGTACAACGAGATGAGTGGGAGAAATGTTTCACGGGCGGTGCGATTTGATGCGATTTTCACCCCCCAGAATCCATGACTCCTGTGATTCCGGTGGGATAGGTCAATCCAGCACCTCGACTCGAGCTTCGGTCCCTTCCAGCCAACCCCTGACCAGCTGCCCCATCGCCTCGGGCGTGGTGGGAGAGGCGGGATGCACGACCACCTCCATGGCACGACCGCCCTCGTGCTCGAATGTCTCCCCGTCAATGCCGATGCGCACATCCGCCAGGGCGGCCAGGGGGACCTCGTTGCCCGAGGGGTCCTTCAGCCGGATGGACATGACCTCGTCTAGCTCGAACGGGACCTCCTCGCACTCGTCGATCGCGATGGTGACCTCGGTGCCGCTGGTCTCCACCATCTCGGCGTCGAGCCCGAGGAAGGAGACGAGGGCCTTCGCCGCGTCCGCCATCGCGATCTCGAACTGCGAGAGCCTCTCCGCGTCGAAGTCCACGATGATGTGCCTCTCGCGCTGGCCGCTCACTTCGACGCTCGAGACGGATCCGTCGCCCGCGGCGGAGCCCTCGATCCGGCTCTTCGCATCGCAGAGCTCCGGCATGCCCGGCGTTGCGTGGATCGCGGGCCTCACGGGGTCCATCGAG
>JAFDER010000273.1 GCA_019310245.1 Deltaproteobacteria bacterium | reverse complement strand
GTGAGGTGGTCCTGGGAGCCATCGGGGCATCCTCGCGCCGCGACTTCACGACGATCGGCGACAACGTCAACCGGGCCCAGAGGCTCGAGAGCAACGCGAGCGTGGACGGAGTCCTCATCGCCGAGCCCACCTACAAGCTGGTCAAGGACCGCGTGAAGGTGAAGAAGCGCAAGGAAAAGGTGAAGCTCAAGGGCATCCCGGAGCCGGTGAACGCGTACGACGTTCTGGGCATCAAGCAAGCGAGGAAGAAGTGAAGGGCAGGCTCCGCGTCCTCGTGGTGGATGATTCGCTCATCACCGTCCATGCGATCACGCGCATCCTCGAGACAGAGCCCACGATCGAGGTGGTCGGCCACGCACTCGACGGGAAGAAGGCCATCGCTGCCGTCGACAGGCTTGATCCCGACGTGGTCACGATGGACATCAACATGCCGCACATGGACGGCATCGAGGCCACGAGGAACATCGTCCAGCAGTACGGCACGCCCATCGTGATCGTGAGTGCCTACGCCTCGGCCAGGAGCGTGGCCATCCAGACGATGAGGGCGCTCATGAGCGGCGCCATCGAGTCCGTGCAGAAGCCTTCGGGCGAGATCGGGATCGACCTGGACATGATCGGCGCGGAGCTGATCGCCAGGGTCAAGGCCGCCTCGAGAGCACGCCCGCACGTGAAGGGCACGACCATCCCGCCAAACGGGACCAGGGCAAGCAGGATGAGCCGCCCGAGCGACCAGCCCTCGTCGTGGACCTCGGCCAGGCCGGCCAGCCTCAAGATCGTCGGCATCGGCGTCTCGACGGGCGGACCTTCCACCCTCGAGAAATTCGTCCCCCAGATCCCGAGCGACTACCCGTTCCCCATCCTGCTGGTCATCCACATGCCCAAGGTGTTCATCCCCATCCTGGCGGGAAACCTGGATGCCGCGAGCCTCATCAACGTGAGGGTCGCGGAGAACGGCGAGGGCATCTCTCCGGGCCGGCTGTACGTGTGCCCGGCCGAGGTGCACATGGAGGTGGGAGGAGACCAGCGCATCCACCTCGTGCAGGGCCAGCCCGTCAACGGCTGCATCCCCTCGGTGGATGTTCTCTTCGAGTCACTCGCGCGCACGACGGGAGGCAAGGCCCTGGGGCTCATCCTCACGGGCATGGGCAGGGACGGAGCGAAGGGGCTCGCCTCGATGCGCGCCCGCGGATGCATCACCGCCGCCCAGGACGAGCAGTCGTCCGTCGTCTACGGCATGCCGCGCGCCGCGGTCTCGAGCGGGGCGGCCATGTACGAGGTCCCCCTCAACGCCATGGTCAGGTTCCTCGACAGGGTGGCGGGGAGATAGCGCATGGAGGGGCCCGCGCTCAGAGATGCCGAGCGCACGCGCCTTCTCGAGAGGGCGCGCGAGCGATGCTTCTTCCTGGACCTCGACGATGCGGGGGCGCGGCTCTGCCGCGCCAACATGCCGTACGGGATCGCCAAGATCCACTGGATGCAGCGGCAGCTCGGCCACGAGCCGGACGCCTCCTACATCTCCACGCCGGACTCGACAGTGACGCGCAACATCGACCGCTGGGCCTCGGGATTCGGCTACGGCGGGGCGATCGAGTGGTCCGGGGAGTTCTTCCCGCTCGAGCTCAAGCCGAACTGCTGCGGCATGCTGGTGGCAGGACTCGACGAGCTCCCGGATCCCGACGAGGCGGAGCGCGCCATCGCGCGCCTCTCCGAGACCACGATCGAGGTGGGCCTCGTCCAGGCCCACTGGGACATGCACCGCGGCAACCACTTCCTGAACATCTACGCGGTGTCCGATCCGGACGTGACCTCGGGGCATCCCTACGTGGCCATCATGCATTCCTCGGGGAGCGAGCTCCGGGGGCCCAACCCCCACGGGCCTGGACTCTACCTCGCGGGCAGGAGCAGCGAATCCTCTCTCGGCGACAGGATCGAGGTGATGCGCACGCCCTTCGGGCCGGCCTTCCTGCTCAAGGGCGAGGCGGCCGAGATCTACACGCAGTACGCAGCGCGGGTGGAGCGGTTCGCCAGGAAGCGCAGGACGGCGTACGCACGGATCCTCTTCGGCGAGGACGTGCCCATCCTCTTCAACGAGACCCACCAGGGTCTGAACAGGCCAGGCCGGATGCTGCTCGGCTGCTACAGCGGCCGTGACCTGCCCTGGGTCCCCGTCACCCTGCGTCCCGATCTGCCCGCCTACCTGATCGCGCCGGGGCTGATCTACTCCCAGGAGGCCCTCGATCGCGAGGGCCTCGTCGAGAGGGCACGCGCGACCGGATGCCTCGATCGGCTCCTGGGCGCCGGGCTGCTCCCGCACGGTGGCGGATACTCCTACCCGGGGATGGACGGCCTGGACGTGGAGGTGCAGGAAAGAGGCCGCGGAGGCCGGAGGTGCTTTCGCCTGGGAAAGAACGAGTGGTTCAGGGACGTGCGCGGCCTCCCGTTCTCCTACAGGGGAGAGGAGGTCATCCGCAGGATCGAGGAGTTCGGCTCCGGCAGGGTCGCGGCGCACCTGGAGCTGGTGAAGAGGCTTGAAGGCTGACACGAAAGGATCGTTCGCACCGCCCCCCCCCGAGAGCATCGCCTCGCGGGTCGTGCTCCTCGCCCTGACCTACTCCCTGCTCGTGCTCATGCTCCGCTCGGCAGAGGCGGCCTCCCTGAGCCTGTTCCTGGAGCACATGGGATTCGAGAAGCTGCCCTACATGTTCCTGGCCATCTCCCTGGTCGACCTCCCGCTGGCGTTCCTGTACCTGAGGCTCTCCCGCGCCGTGCCGAACCGCGTCCTTCTCTCTGCACTGGCCGTCCTGCTCATCGCCTGCCTGGGCGCAGCACGCATGCTCGCCGGGGTCCACATGGGCGCGGGGCTGTTCTGCGCCTACATGTCCGCCATCGTGCTCAACACGTTCATCGTGATCCAGTGGGGGGTGGTCCTGCTGGACTTCTTCACCGTCGAGGAGTCGAGGCGGGCCTTCCCCCTCATCTACACGGGCGCACACCTGGGGGGTTTCGCGGCCGGGCTCCTGCTCCGTCATCTCGCCATCCCCCTCGGCACCGAGAACCTCCTCCTCGTCGTCCCGGGCGGCGCTGCCGTCATCGCAGCCGTGCTGACGATCCTCTCCGGCCGGCTGAGCGAGGGGCGCGGGTGGAGGCAGGGCGAGTCCACGCGGAGCCCGCTGCCCGGCCTTGCAGCGTTCGGGAAGATCCGGCTCCTCGGAGCATCACCGCTGCTCCGGGCCATCGCGGCGGCCACGGCCGTCATGGTCCTCCTGCGCCTCGCCATGCGCTACTGCTACGGAGCGGGATTCGAGGAGGCGTTCCCCGCCTCCGACGACATGACCCGCTTCATCGGCACGTACACGATCATCGCCTCGATCGCGGGCATCGGCATGCAGGTGCTCGTCACGCCGCGGCTCATCGCGCACCTCGGTGTGGGGGCCGCGAACGTCGCCTACGCCGTGGCCGTTGGAGCCACGTTGCTCGGGCTCGCCATCTTCCCCGGCCTCCCGTCGTCCATCGCGGGACGGTGCACGGACCTGGACCTCAAGAGCGCCATCAAGACGCCCCTGTCAGCCATGTTCTACGAGGCCCTGGGAGAGAAGCACCGCGCCGACGCCCGGGCCCTCATCCTCGGCGTCATCTCCCCCCTCGCCTCGCTCGCGTCGAGCCTGGTCCTTGTCGCCGTCACGGTGGGAGGCATCTCGCCGGCATGGATCGCCGCGGCGGGCTGTGCGCTCTCGGCGGCGTTCGTCGTCCTCTCGCACCTGCAGGGCCGCGCCTACCGCAGGGCCCTGGCATCGCGCATCCTGGAGTGGCACAGGAGGCGGACCGGCGACGATGACGCATCACTCGAGAGCGCCGTGCACGCGGGTCTGCGCGCTCCGGATCGCCGCATCTGCGACATGGCCCGCGAGGTCAAGCGCCTGCGAAAGGGATCCTAGACAATCGCTGCGGCTCTAGGTGAAGATGATCTCGGCGCCGGCCGACTTCTCGTAGAACTGGCCCACGGAGATGATCTCGTCCACCTGCTCGCAGAAGTCCTCCTTCTTGAGGTGGAACATGTCGACCGTGGCCTTGCACGCGAAGATGTCCGCTCCCGTGTCGTGGATCATCTCGATGAACTCGCGGATGGGCGGGATGTCCAGGGCCTCCATCTCCTTCTTCATCTGGCTCGTCGCGAACGCGGACATGCCGGGAATGGCCCCGATGAACGTGGGGATGTGCATGCCGGGGTTGCCGACGGTGGCCACCTTCACCTTGTCCATCCGCTTGTCGATGATCGCGTCGAGGCCGAAGAAGGTGAAGAAGAGCGTGGCCTCGATGCCCTCCATGCGGGCGCCGTTGGCCATGATCAGGGCGGGGTAGATCCCCTCGAGAGAACCCTTGGAGACGATGATGGAGACCTTCTTGATCTCCCCGTTGTTGTTCTCTGACATCGCTGACTCCTTGATCAGATGCAGCCCGTGGGCTTCGGCAGGCCGGCGATCATCGCCGCCTTCTTGGCCGGGCCCTTGGGAAACAAAGCATAGAGCTCCTTGGTGGGCACGCCGCTCTCCTTCGTGAGCCTGCGGATGGACGGCGCGTCACCTGTCTCGTCGAACACCTTGCGCATGAAGTTGATGACGAGCCAGTGCCGGTCGTTGAGCTCGCCAACGCCCGCCTCCTCGGCAATGACCCCTGCGAGCGCCTCGTCCCAGTCGACGCGATCCGCCAGGTGCCCGTCCGCGTCCACCTCGACCGCGCGTCCGTTGAACTGCTTGGTTGCCATTTCGTCCTCCTTTCCTCAATGTTTCTCGTCCGGCACGATCACGGCCGGGATGCTCTCCGCTTCCAGGGCCACCAGGCTCTTCTGGAACCTGATGAGATAGGCCAGGCCCCTGCGCATCTCTGGCGTGTTGAGCTCCCGGAGGAGCTGCCAGGTGGACACCTTCTCCGGCACGTCGATGGAGAGCTGCCGGTAGACGGTGAGCCCGTTGTTGACGGTCCTCAGCACGTCTTCCTGGGAGAGGTTCTTGACCGTCTGCAGGATGGTCACGACGTTCTGTCCCAGCCTCCGCACGTCCTCGGGCGTGAACGACGTGACGACCGTGTCGCTGACCCTGACGAGCTCGGCGAGGAACTCGAAGTAGCCCTTGCGATCCAGCTCGTCGAGCTTGTTCATCGT